>WTGD01000058.1 GCA_011523725.1 Nitrospinota bacterium | reverse complement strand
TTATCATACTTTGGAGCAGTTTGAGAATATCTTTTTCAGAAGTTTCTTCACCGCCTTCCTTGTCCTTGTTCAATATCTCGGCACGCACCATCCGGATGGTGGAGAGCCGGAGCGTCTCTTTGGCGCGCATGGCGGCCTTCATGTCTTCGGCGAGTGCGTCCCGGATGCCGGCCATCCGTTTTCTCCTATTGTGTTCTTACTGTGGCGGGCTTTCCCTTCTCGCGGTGCAGACACCACAAGACGGCGGCCCCGCCGCCCGCGGCGTCCGCCGCAAAGTCTCCCCACGCAGCGGTCCGGTGAGGGAGAAAAAGCTGGTGTAACTCATCCGCCGCACCGAGCAGGACGGTGAGCGCGAAGATAAAAAGGGCGGTCCTCCCCTCGGCCCAGTGGGGATAAGTTTCCCGCAAGGGCCGCCAGAGCAGCCAGGCGAGAAGCCCAAACTCGCAAAGGTGCACGATTTTGTCCACCCCGATCGGGAGGGGAAACGAGGGGGTAAGGCCGCCCGCCGCCGTCCAGAGGTGAATCCCCGCCATGAACCCGAGCGCGAGCACCCAGCGCAGGGTGATTTTTCCGCTCACCGCCTCGCTCTCTCATTCAGGCAGGGGGACGACAGCCTCGACTTCGACCAGAAAACCGGGCTCGGCCAGACTCGAGATCACCAGGAACGTGCTCACCGGCGGGTCGACCGGAAAGAACTCGGCCCGCACCTTGCCGACGGCGGCCCTGTAGTCGAGGCTCGTCACGAATACCTGAATCTTCGCCGTATCCGCCATGCGCCCGCCCGCAGCCTCCACTACTTTCTGGATGTTCCGGTAGCACTGGCGCGCCTGTCCCTCCGGGTCACCCGGACAGACGAGGTTGCCGTTATCATCGATCGGCGTCTGGCCCGCCACGTAGAGCGTGCGCCCGCCCCCGGTGATAATCCCGTGCGAGAAATACCCGGCGGGCGCGGCCAGCGCATCGGGCGTTACCGTTTCGCGCTTCATCCTGATTCCTCCTCATCCGCCTCCGCGCGACTCAATAGGCGAGTTTCGCTTCGTTCAGGTTTCCTACAATCGCGAGGGTGGATTCATCGAGCTTGATGTGTTTTCTCGCGGCGGCCTGGATCTGCTCCTTCGTGACGGCGCGGATTTTTTTGAGGTACTCATCCGCGTAGCCCGGGGAGAAGCCCAGAAGCTCCACCGCGAGGATGTAGTTTGCGATGCGGCTCGATGAGCCGAAGCGCGTGGCGAAGTTCCCGGTGATGAAGTCCTTGGCGTCCTGGAGTTCCTTGTCACCCACGCCCTTCGCCTGGATGCGCTTCACCTCTCCGATCGCTTCCTTGATGGCCTCGTTCGCGCTCTTGTTCTTCGTCTGCAGCATGAGCCGCCAGTGGCCGGCAAAACGGCCCGACGCGAAATAGCTGTAGGCGCTGTAGACGAGACCCTTTTCTTCTCTCAGGTTGTCCATGATTCTGCTGGAAAAGCCGCCCCCGCCCAGGATGTAGTTCATCACGCGCGCGGCGTAGAAATCCGGGTGCGTGCGCTTGAGCGAGCGGTTGCCCAGCATTACCGTTGTCTGGGTCAGGGGGCGGTCGATCTTGACCACCTGCATTTTCCCGGGAGTCTCGGGCGGCGCGGCTTCCGGGATTTCTCCTCCTTCCGCCTGCCAGCCCCGGAAGCGGGCCAGAACGAGTTCCCGGGCGCGCCCCAGCGAAACGTCGCCCACGAAGGCGAAGATCGTCCCCTTCATGCCGTACCACTGTTTGTGGAAGCGGACGAGGTCTTCCCGGCCCAGTTTTTTTATCGACGCCTCCGTCCCCTCGACCAGGCGGCCATAGGGCGTTTCCCCGAATAGACTCTTCCGGAGCGACTTGTTGGCCAGATGGCCGGGGCGCTCGCGCTGTCTGCGCAAGCCGCCCACGATGCGCCGCTTCGCCTTCCCGATCTCCTCCGCCGGGAAGGTGGGGTTTCTGAGAACGTCGCCCAGCAGGGAGAGGCCCTCTTCCAGATCCCGCGTGAGGACGCGCATGGAGGCTTGCGCGCGCGCGCGGCCGGCCTCCATGCCCACGCCGCCGCCCAGGGCGTCGTTCGTCTTCTCGACGTCGGATGCGCTTCTCGTTTTTGTCCCCCGCGTGAGCAGCGCGGCGGTCAGGTTCGCGAGCCCCGCCGCCTCGGGCGCCTCGTGGCGCGCGCCCGCCGGAATCGAGACGGCGATCCGCACCATGGGCAGTTGCCTGTTTTGCTTGACGAGCAATACGCCGCCGCCGGGCAGCTCCGCGCGCTCGTAGGTGATGACGGCGGCGCCCGCCGGGGCGGGCGAAAGGAAGACTATGGCGGCCAGTGTCCAGAGAATGCGGTGGAGCCTCATGCTAGTATCCTCCCCGGCTTTTGGCGGCCTTGGCGCTGCGGTTTTTCCTGGTCGGTACGAGTACGGCGGTGGTCTTGTTGCCGTGGCCCATGTATTTCTTCGCGACGCGGGCCACGTCGGCGGGCGTCACCTTCCTGAGGGCGGGCAGGTAGCCTTTGAGGAGGCGCCAGTCGCCCGCAACCGCCGATCGGCCGAGGAGCCTCGCGCGGTAATAGTGCGAGTCCATGGCGAAAACCGTGTTCGCCTCGATGTTCCGGAGCGCGCGGCGGAATTCCTCCTCCGTGACGCCTTTTTCGATGAGTTTTTGCACCTCCTCGAGCAGGGCCTCCTCCGCGTCGGCGGCCTTCTTGCCGGGCGCGACCCTCGCGTAGAGATAGAAGATCATCGGGTCCACCGACATGTAGGTGTAATCCGCGCCCGCGCCGAGCGCGAGCGTGTCCTTGCGCACCAGCCTCTGGTGGAGGCGCGAGGTTTCCCCGCCGCCCAGGATGGCCTCGAGCATCACGAGGGCGGGCGCGTCCTCGCTCTTCCAGTTCGGGGCGTGGTAGCCGATGGCCACGTATGGAAGCTGCGCGTCCGCGCGCACGTGCAACCTGCGCTCCGATCTCTGGGGGAACTCGACGAGTTTGGGCCTTTTCTTGAAGGTCGGGGATTTGGGGATTTTCCCGAAATGCTTTTCGAGCAGCGCGATGGCCTCATCGACCTTGAAATCGCCCACCAGGACGGCCGTGGCGTTCTCCGGGCTGTAGTAGCGCTTGTAGAACGCCTGCATGTCCTTGATGGTGATGGCCTCCACGTCCTCGGGCCAGCCGATGATCGGGTTCTTGTAGGGGTGGTTCGTGTAGGCGACGGCCCGGATCTGCTCCCAGAATTTGTGCGACGGCCGGTCGTCATAGGTGCGTCTCTCCTCGTGTACCACGTCTTTCTCCGCGTCGAAGCCCTTCTTTTCGAGAGCCAGGTTCACCATGCGGTCGGCTTCGAGCTCGATGATGAGCTCCAGCCTGTCCGAGGCGATGCGCTCGTAGTACGCGGTGTAGTCGAAACTCGTGAACGCGTTGTGCGAGCCGCCGTTTTTCTTGACGATGTCGCTGAAGACCTTGGGGCCGTATTTCCTCGTGCCGCGGAACATCATGTGTTCGAGAAAGTGCGCCATGCCCATTTGACCGGGCAGCTCGTCGCGGCTGCCGACGGCGTACCAGACCTTCATGACGACCATGGGCGCGCTGTTATCGGGCAGGAGCAGGGCGCGCATGCCGTTCTTCATTTTGTGCTCGGTCACGTTCCAGGGAACGCGCAGGGCGGTCTCCGTCCCGGCGTCGACCCTGAGAGAGGGCGCGGCCAGGAGAAGAAAGAGACCGGCGGCGACCAGAATGGCTCGCAGATTCCTTGTTTTCCGCATGGATTCTTCCTCGTGGCGGCGGCGAACTCCATGATCCCGGGGCGGCCCGGGGATGAGGCGACGGTTCAATCTAGTCCTTGATGCCTGCTTTTTCCAGCACCTCCGGGTTCAGCAAACCCGCCGGGCGCTTTCCGGCGATGACGTCGAGCGCGGCGGTGACGGCGAACTCGAGCGACTGCTCACACGCATCCTCGCCCAGGCCCGCAATGTGCGGGGTGAGGACGACGTTGTCGAGCGAGAAGATGCGGTGGCGGTGATCGGTCGGCTCGTTCGGGAAAACGTCCAGCGCGGCGCCCTGGATGATGCCGCGCTCGAGCGCCGTGGCCGCGGCGTCGAGATCCACCACGGGGCCGCGCGAGGTGTTGACGAGATAGGCGCCCGGCTTCATGGAGGAGAGGAATTTCTCGTCCACCATGCCGCGCGTCGAATCGTTCAGGGGCACGTGGCAGGTGATGAAGTCCGCCCGGCGCGTCACCTCCTCGCGCGTCTCGAAGAATACGCCCACCTCGGCGGCGAAGCGCTCGTCGCGCACGATGTCATGCGCGATGACCTCCATGCCGAAGGCGGCGGCGCGCCGCGCCACGCGCTTGCCGATGTTGCCGAGCCCGATGATCCCCAGCGTCTTGCCCCTGAGCGGCGATATGGGGACTCTCAGGTCCGCCCACTCGCCTGCGCGCATCTTCTTGTCGGAAAGAGCGATGTTCCGCGCGATGCACAGCATGAGGCCGATGGCGTGCTCGGCGACGGAATCGGAGTTCTGGCCCGGCGCGTTGGTGACGACCACCCCGTGGCGCGTGGCGGCGTCCAGGTCGACGGAGTTGAAGCCCACCCCCGTCCTGGCGATGTGCCTGAGATGCGTCGCCGCCGCCAGGGTGCGCTCGTTGTAGGGGTCGTTGCTCGGGAAGGTGACGACCACGCCGGGGAGCGAGGCGATGAGTTCCTCTTCGGTCTTGTCCACGCCGTTCGATTCGATCCTGACTTCGAGATCCGCTTCGGTTTCGAGCCGCTTGAAGTGGCGCATCGGATCTTCGAGGCCGCTCAGCCAGCTCGTGGTGACCCAGGCGATTCCTTTCGACAATTTTCCATCCTCTCGTCGGTGGTCCGGCTGCCATGTCAGGGGGCGCTAGAAAACCTCGTCCTCGGGGTTGTGCACCTCGCCCATGCGCTTGAGTGTGGGAAGCGGCAATCCTTCGTAGAGCTTGCCCAGCTCCGCGTTCGTCTCGGCGAGCGCCATCTGGTAGAGGCTGTTGCCGCGGGCGTCGCACTCGACGAGAAACGGCCCGAAGTTTTTGACCTCGAACACCCACATCGCCTGCGCGATGCCGAGCTCGTCGAGCCAGTAGACGTCCTTGACGCCCGTGATGCCGCGCCCGTACTGCGCGCCGATGCCGTAGCCCACCGTGTTCAGGAACACCGCGCCCAGCCGCTTGAAGTGTTTCCCGTAGAATTCATGCGCCATGCCGCCCTTGCCGATGACGCAGCGCACCCCGTGCCCGTCCATGAGCAGCGGCAGGTGTTTCTCGAAGCGGAAACTCGCCGTGGCCGTGACGGCGGCCACCTCCCACTCGCCCGATTCGTTCTGCCCCACGGCGGGCGAGCAGTGAAACGTCACGTTCGTGAGCGAGGCGATGTCCACCGGCGGGGGCGCTTTTTCATCGAACAGCTTCTTGTAGAGGCCGATTCTGCCGGTGAATATCAGGCCGTCGAAATAGACGACGTCGCCCAGTTCCAGCTTCGCCAGGTCTTCCGGCGTGGCCGGCGTGGTGAGGTGGTGCTCCTTCATCTCCAGGTCTGCGGTGCCGCTCATTCTTCAGAGCCTCCCAAGCCGCCTACGCGACCGAGTCGCGGCGGTAGTAGTCGGTGAACCAGAGGGGGTTTTCGCGGTACTCCACCCGGCCGTCGGGGTGGATGCGCGCGGTGGCGCGCCGGAGCGCGAAGCACTGGTGGTGGATCGATATGGGCATCCCGCCGGTGTGGGTGTAGGCGACCTCGATGTGGGTGTCCATCACCGCGCCCTCGCCCTTGAAGCCCATGGGGCCGAGGCTGGTCCGCCGGCCCAGGTCGTTCAGGTCCTCTTCGAGTTCCGCGATCTGGGGATCGGGGTTCCTGTCCCCCACCACGCGCAGGCAGGCCGCCTCCTTGGCGAGGCGCACGCAGGTGTCCTTGGTGCCGCCGATGCCGATGCCCACGATGGCGGGCTGGCATGAGAGGCCGCGCTTGAAGAACTCGCTGATCACGTCCAGGAAGAAGCGCTTGATGCCGTCGATGCCGTCGGTGGGGAAGAGCATCCGGTAGTCCCCGCCGAACAGGCCCCCCTTGTGGAAGCTCGTGAGCTCTATCCAGTCGACGTCCGGCTCCCAGGAGTAGTCCACCGTCGGGGCGTGGATGCCCACGTTGTTGTTGTAGTCGTGCCGGGTGATGGGGTGCACGCGGTTGGGGCGCAGGGGCACGCGCTCGGTGGCGTCCGCCGTGCCCTGGCGGACCGAGCGCTCCAGCGCCACGAAGCCGCCCTCGAGCGCTGCGTCGTTCCCGATCTTCGCGTAGAAGCGCGGAAGCCCCGTGTCGGCGCACATGGGGCGCTGCTCGTCCACGGCGACCTTGTAGTTGTTGACGATCTCGAGCAGGACGAACTTCGAGAGCTTCTGGGTCTCGCGCTCGGCCATGTCGGCGATGGAATCGCCCACGTCCTTCGGAATCCCGATGGCGGCGCGGCGGTTGAGCTCGAAGGCGACCTCTCTGATCAGTTCGCTGCTGATGGCTTGCGTTTCGACAGTCGGCATAGCGTTATCCTCCCCGCTCTCATGCGCCGGGCGCGCGGCCCCGGAAGATGGATGCGGCGAATCGTTTGACGCCGCCCGCTGCGGCGCGGCGCTTGAGTCCCTTGATGGCGCCCGTGGGGCTGATGCCCTTGGGGCAGCTCTCCGTGCAGTTGTATTGCGAGTGGCAGCGCCAGGCGCCGTCCTCGGTGCAGACCTCCAGAAGCCTCTCCGGTCCCAGGGCGTCGCGGCTGTCGTTCACGAGCGTGTAGGCGCGGTTCAGCGCCGCAGGCCCCAGGTAGCCGCTATCATGCCCTACAATCGAGCAGGAAGCATAGCAGATTCCGCACGTGATGCACTCGATGTGCGGCTCGATGCGCTTTCGCTCGCGTGAATTCGGCGCGATGAGCGCGGGCGCCTTCTCCGCCGCGCCGGTGGGTTCGAGCCAGCCGCGCGCGCGTTTCATTTTTTCGAAGAACGGCGACATGTCGACCGCCAGATCGCGGAGAACCGGGAAATTGGTGAGCGGCTCGAGCGTGATTTCTTCACCCAGACCGCCTAGAAGCGTCCGGCACGCCCAGGCGGGGCGTCCGTTGACTTTCAGGGCGCAGGTGCCGCACATGCCCACCCGGCAGGAGTAGCGGAACGAGAGCGTGGCGTCCTGCGCGCTCTGGACGGCGACCAGGGCGTCCAGAACCGTCATGCGCGGGCCGGTCTCAATTTCGAAGCTGTCGAAGCGCTCTTCGGGGTCCCCCGCCGCGCCGCCCCGGCGGATTCTGACGCGCACGCTCGGGCGTGTCGGCGCCTTTTCTTCCGGCGCATCTTTCTCCGGGGCCGGTTCTTCCTGCGCCCCTGTTTCCGGCGTTCCTTCGCTCAATTGCGCCTCTTCGTTCACGCCATGAACCTCCAGTATTCGGTGTGCATGTAGGCCAGCCAGAAAAACGCGGCCACGCCGGCGACGCACAGCACCCAGAAGAGTTTCCGCTGGTGGCGATCCGGAAAGCCGAAGTCGGTCAGGATCACCTTGATGCCGTGCATGGCGTGCCAGACGACCAGCAGCAGCATCGTGATCCGCACCGAGTCGATGTAGGGGTTCATCACGTGGATCGGGAACAGGACGATGAGCGCAAGGGCGGAGAGCCTCTGCAGCACCCACGACCACATGCCCGGATACATCGAGCGCCATGCGCTGATTTTCCACACAGGTGGTTTATTGGTCACGGGGTCTTTCACGCTCGTCATCTTTCCTCTCCGCTCCGCAATGTCCTCAGTCGATGAAATTGGGCTCGGGCTCTGTCAGGGCCGTCGGCTCCGCCTTCGGGTGCAGGCGGCTGAACGCGACGGGCCTTCGCTCGATGACCGCCGCATCGCCCTCTTTCTTGATATAGACGTTGTAGAGGTCCTCATCCCCCGTTTGGGGGCAATCGTCCCTGTAATGGCTGCCCCGGCTCTCGTCGCGCTCGAGCGCCGAATAGGCGATTAGCTCGGCGACTGAGACCTGGTTCTTCACGTCGAGCGTGTGCTGCCAGGCGAGGTTGTAGGCGCGCCCGCCCGCCGCGCGGGCTTCGGCGGCGCGCCGCTTCAGATCGTGCAGGAGCCGGACGCCGCTCTGGACCTCCGCGCCGTTTCTTATCAGCCCCACTTTGTTCCACATGGTCTCCTTGAGTTCTTCCCTGATGGGGTAGGGAGATTCGCCCTCGCCGAGCGCGTCCAGCGTTTTCTCCTCGGCAACCGCGAGCGCCTCCGCGTCATAGGGGAGCAGGGGGGAATCCGCCGCTTCATCGGCCATCGCCTCGCCCGCGATTTCGCCGAACACCGTGGCGTTCGCCACCCCGTTTCCGCCGAGGCGGTTCGCGCCGTGCGTGCCGCCTGCGTCCTCGCCCGCGGCGTAAAGCCCCGGCAGGTTCGTGCGGCATTTGGTGTCTATCTTCACGCCGCCCATCATGTAGTGCGCGGTGGGGGTCACTTCCACGGGGCCGCCTGCGAGGTCGTATCCCAGGTCGGCGCAGCGCTCGACCATGCCCTTGAAGTTCTTGCGCACGAAGGATTTTCCCAGGTGGCTCACGTCGATGAACACGCCGCCGCGCTCCGTGCCCCGGCCCTCGATGATCTCGGTGTAGCCCGCCCGCGAGACCACGTCGCGCGTGGCGCGCTCCATGCGCTCGGGGTCGTAGCGCTCCATGTAGCGCTCCCCCGCCGCGTTCTTCAAGTGTCCGCCCGCGCCGCGCAGGCCCTCTTCGAGCAGCGTGCCGGTTATCTGGAGGCCGTCTCCCGTGAGGATGCCCGTGGGGTGGAACTGCACCATCTCCATATCACAGAACGATGCGCCCGCCTCCCATGCGATGGCCATGCCGTCGGTGGCGAGTTCCTGGGCGCAGGCGGAGATTTTGTAGAGCGTGGGGCCGCCGCCCGTGGCGAGGAGCGTGCATTTAGCGTTCACGGCGATGAACTCGCCGCTCTGGATGTCGAGCAAAAGGGCGCCCGCGACGCGCTCCGGCTCGCGCCTGGCGGGCAGGAGGGCCACGGCGCGCGTTTCTTCCAGCACGTCCATCCCGCGCCTTGTGAGCTGCTCGGCCACGCGGTTGGTG
Organism: Nitrospinota bacterium; assembly: GCA_011523725.1. GTDB lineage: Bacteria > UBA8248 > UBA8248 > UBA8248 > UBA8248 > Bin107. Next base: position 2,041 of record WTGD01000058.1, on the reverse strand, counting down.
ATCTCGATGCCCGTGAGGTCGCCCTTGTGCACCGTTCTATCGAAGCTCTGGCCCGCGAAGGCTTTCTGGTGGATCGTGCCGTCCTCGTTTCGGTCGAAGAAGCACCCGCACACGGTTTCGAGCCGCTCCACACAGCCGGGCGCGCGGCTCACGAGCGTCCAGGCGAGTTCCTGATCGTTGATCCACGCCCCGCCCTGCAAGGTGTCGAGAAAGTGGTTCTCCACCGAGTCGGTTTCCGCGAGCGCGACGTTGTAGCCGCCCTGCACCATGCGCGTGCAGCCGCTTTTCCCGAAAAGACCCTTGACCGCGACGGTGACGTCGAGGGCGGGGTTTTGAGTGTGCGCGGCGAGCGCGGCGAGCAGGCCCGCGCCGCCCGAACCCAGGATGAGGATGTCCGTTTTCATCGTGCGCAAGAGAGCGTTTCCCCACATGAATCAAGAGGTTGTTTCTAGTGAATGAGAATGCCACACCGGATGGGCGTGAACAAGCAATCTTGAAATAGGGGGACTGTTGAAAACTCGGTTTCGGGTGCGGGCGGTGTTGGGGGGTGAAACGCGACTGATGATGGAAGAGGTTTCACTCCCCCCTTGAGGGGGAGTCGGCAAGACGAGGGCGAAGCCCGAAGTCGCGCCGGTGGGGGGTAGAATTCGGAATGGCGATCAAACACGTTTTACCCCCCACCGAATCGGCCTTCGCACAAACCGCTCGGCCTCTTCGACTCCCCCTCAAGGGGGGAGTGAAATTCAAAGGCGTGCATGAAACACAAAATCGCCTGTCAGGACTTTTCAACGACCCCATTCGTCCCGCCCCAGATTACGAGAGAGCAATGAGAGTCCAGCCGTATTACAATTTCTCCAAAATGATCACGCGGCGCTCATCCGTCCAGCGGCAGGCGAAGCCGAAACGCTCCTGAATCCACGCGAAGGTCTCCAGCCGGTAGAAGCAAAGGTGGGTGAAGTCGCGCCTGTAGTGCCAGTTGTTCATGAACAGTGTCTCCTCCCAGAACGCCGTCATGACGCCCAGCAAACCACCCGGTTTCAGGTTTTCATATATCCGTCCGATCTCCTCCGCAGGATGCCTCAAGTGCTCGAACGTCTCGCTTGCGGCGATGAAATCGAAGGGGCCTTCGGGGGTTTCCGGGAAGAAATACGGGTCGTAGGGCAGGCATTTGAACCCTTCCGACTTGAATAACTCGCACAATACGGGATGCCCGTCCAACGCCGGTCCCGCGCCGAAATCAAGCCCCCGCGCGCCCCGGGGCAGCAATTTTGAAAGTGGGTCGCTCAGCTGGCGGAGAAAGGCGACGTAGTCCTCATCTGAACCGTAGTTCTGGTGCTGTAAGTATCTCGCTTTTTCCGCCTCGGGCGCGGGCCAGAACCCGGGCGGCACGAAAATGAGGCGGCAGGCCGGGCAGTGCGCATATTCCCGCGCATCGGCGCGCAGATAGAGCGCGGCCTCGCCCGACCCGCACAGGGGGCAGGTTCGGGTCGTTTCATCGGTTTGTCGGGTTTCGGCCATTCGGACAGCCCGGTTTGTGATGAAGGGGAGGGCGGTATTTAAAGAGCGGACGCATCGGGAAGAGTTTAATCGCTATGTGCGCCCTCAACAACGGGGTTGGTGGGAAAGTCCCCCTGACAGGGAGGATTGGGGGTTTCGCGGCGAGGGGGTGTAGGGACAGGTCGCGACCTGTCCTTATGAATTCCTTGCCGACCGGAACGAAAAAAGGAACACATCGGCCAGACGCATAGGTCTTCCCCTGCGGGCAACGCGGTTTTGCCGTCATTCCGGCCACCGATCCGTAGGGGCGGGCCTGCGTGCCCCTCGGTTGTTCCTGCCGAACCGGCGCAGGGTCTTGGACAGGTCGCGACCTGTGGGACAACCCCGAGGAGGGGTTGTCACTACAAAACCATCACACCCCCACCGCTTCGGAGGCTTTTTCAACAAACCCACGACGAGATGCGTTCCACCGTGCTCTTGCCTCAAGTAAAACATCGCCCGTCATATTGACACCCCATGCGCCATCCCCTAGCTTGGGGCGCTT
>WTGD01000114.1 GCA_011523725.1 Nitrospinota bacterium | reverse complement strand
GATCAGGCAAGGCGAGGGCGAGCCTCGCCTTGCCTGATCCGACCGAGTCCGCCGCCTCGCAGAGGGCGCGCGCAGTTGCCTCCGGGCCCGCGCTGAAAACGGCGTTCTCGCCGCGCCACCTGTGCTGAATCGCCGTCTGGCTGAAGCCTATCGCGTTCAACAGGCCCAGCGGCCAAAGCGGAGGGATGGCGTTCATCCCCTCACTGAAGAAATGCGCGAGATCCACCCGGCCACCCGTTTCCCTCACCCCGCCGATCAAATCATCTTTTTCCGGATCGACCGAGTCCATCCCAGCGAAAAAGGCGACATCTTCTTCCGCGATCTCCGGGGCAGGGGCGTCGGCCATCAAATCGTGAACCGCCGCCAAGAGCATGTGGGTATGATGGCCCATGATTCTCGCCGCGCGGCGTTCCGCCCCGATGGATTCGGGGTCGATTCGCGCACAGCGCGCCGTTTCGATGGGTGGGAAACCGGCAAGTTCGGGGTCTGAGTCCGTAGCGAGAAGAGAGCGGCCCGCACAAAGGGCCTCCCAGGCGGATTCGACGCCTCCCCCCGCCGCCGTTACCAAGCCGACGCCGGTGATCGGAACGGGTGGAAAATTCACGCGAGTTCGGGGCCGCCCAGACAAAGGCAGGCGTTCTGCCCGCCGAAACCGAAACTGTTGGATAGAGCCACGCGGTGGGCCTGCACCCTCGTCTCGTTGGGCACGTAGTCGAGGTCGCATTTGGGGTCGCGGTTCTGGTAGTTGATGGTCGGCAGTATCTCCGAGCGGCGCATCCCCTCCACGGCGAGAATCGCCTCGACGGCTCCCGCCGCGCCGATGGTGTGGCCGATCATGGACTTGTTGGAACTGACGGGTAGTTTCTCCGCGTGAGCGCCGAACACCTCCTTGATGGCCCTCGTCTCGGTGGAATCGTTCTTGGGTGTCGAGGTGCCGTGCGCGTTGATATACTCGACCTGATCGGGCGCGAGCCGGGCGTCTTCTATCGCCTTTTTCATGGCGAACACCGCGCCCAGCCCCCTCGGGTGCATGTCGGTGATGCGAAACGCATCCGATGAATCGCCGTAGCCGAGCACTTCGCCGAGAATCCCGGCCCCGCGCGCGCGCGCGTGCTCGTAGCTCTCGAGAATCATCGCGCCGGCGCCTTCTGACATCACGAAACCGTTTCGCCTCCTGTCGAAGGGACGAGACGCACTCTGCGGGGTCTCGTACCGCTCCACGAGCGCGGTGAGCAGGACGAACCCAAGAAACCCCACGTACGTGATGGGCGCCTCGCAGCCTCCCGCCACCATGACGTCGGCCTTCTTGTCGCGGATCAAGCGCACCGACTCGCCGATCGCCTGCGCTCCCGCCGCGCAGGCCGAGCATATGGAGACCATGGGCCCCCGGCAATCGAAATCGAGAGCCACGACCGATGTCGCCACGTCGGACTTTCTTCGGAAAAACGTCATCAGATCATAGGTGCCGCGGCTCTTGAGTCCCTCGATGTCCCATCCGCCCTGTAAGGGGTCGCCGTCCGCGGGCTTCCAGTAGGGAAATATGCGGAGCAACTCTTCGAGGTCGGGGTGGTCGCCGTGAGAGCCGAGCGCGACGCCGATTCGCTTACGCTCTGAAATTTCACCCAAGCGCGCCGTCCGCGCCGCCTGGGATACGGCGTTGCGCATCATGCGAACGCCCCGGGTGGAGAACTTATCGAGCCTGCGCCCAGCGCCGTTCTCTTGCGAGGCTATCCACGCATCGTCTACCTCGCCGGCGATCCGGCAGGGCAGTTTTTCAGGGTCGAAGCGGCGGATCACGTCGATTCCCGAGCGACCCTCGCGCGCGGCATCGAACGTGGAGGCAACGTCCCCGCCCAGGGGCGTCATCGTCCCGTACCCGGTGATCACGACCCTTCTGTCGCTACCGGTCATTCCCATGTTCTCCCGGTAAAACGGCCCGGATGATGCCGACGCTCTCAGGAGGAGAAGAGGCCCCTTTCCTCTTGCACCCGGCTCAGCCAGCTCTGGACGACTTCATCACCGCTGGGCAATGAGGCGGGCTCGTTCGTCTCCGCGCATACGATGCGCGTCCCATCCTCGGCCTTCCAGTCCGCCCCCGCCGGGCTCTTCTCGGGCAGGCAGTTCAGAACGTCGCGCACTGCGCTTGCCAGCGTATTCGGCGTGACGAGAGCCGGAAGCTCATCCACGGGGATTCCCGGCTCGAGGTCCGCAGCCGCTTCGTTCAAGCGCAGCTTCAGTACCTCGACCCCCGTTTCCGTCACCTCGCTCTCCTCGTTGATGGCCACGCCCTCGCCGAACATCTCCTCGGCGTGCTCCAGAACGAAATTGCGCGCCATCTTGATGCCGAACACCTGCTCGAGGCGAAAGTTCACGTCCAGAAAATCGAGCGACAAAACGCCCAGGTCGTCCACCAGGGAACTGTCCGGCTCGATGGTCTTCTCGTCGATTCCCGTGGTATGGGCGATCGCCTTTTTCACTTCATCCAGAATCGTATCGTCTGATACCAGGTTTTGCGACATGGCCGTCCTCTGTAACGATCAAGCGCGCCACCCGTCCTCGCGTAAGGGCGCGCACGGAAATTCCCGACTCATGCAAGCGTATACAACCAAGGAGGGAAGCGAAAATCAACCTTCCCCCGAGACATCATACCTCATTTCATCATCCCGGCGGGCGGTTGAGCCGGTTGCTGAGTCCCCTGTCGACCACGAGGGTCTGCCCCCGTATGGAAGCCGCGCCCGCGCCCGCGAGAAAACAGACCGATTCGGCCACTTCTTCGGGCGTCACGAAATAACGCTCGGGCAGCTCTTCCAGTTCCGGCTGAATCATGCGCAGCGTCTTGAACGAGTCCGTCTTCACAAGACCCGCGCAGACGGCGTTCACCGACACGCCTCTCTCCTCGAAACTCTCCGCCCAATGCCGGACCGCCGCCTCCATGGCCGCCTTCATGGGCCCCAGCGGGTATTCGGGGTGATAGAAACGGCTCCCCAGACTCGATATGAACACGACGGCCCCGCCCTCGCGCGAGAGCAACGGAAGCGCTCCCTGCATACAGAAGACGTTGCCCAGAAAATTCGTCTCCACCAGGAGCTTGAGGTCGCGCTCCAGGAGCTTCTCCCACGGCTTGAAGGGCGCGCGCGCCGCGTTCAGGATGAGGGCGTCGAGCCGCCCGAACTCCTCTTCCGCCTGCGCGAACATGGCCTTGACGGCGTCTTTTTTCGAAATGTCCGCGGGGATGGCGACCGCCCGGACTCCGGCGGCTTCCGCCTCGCGGCAAAGCTCTTCCGCCATCCGGGCAGAGCGGCCCTTGCCGTCCCTGTGATTCAGGACCAGATGCGCGCCTTCGCGCGCGAAGCGCCTCGCAATCGCGGCGCCGATGCCGCGCGAGCCGCCCGTCACCAGAACCACCTTGTCCTTCATACCCGCCGATTCGGGGGCGTTCATCACCGATCCCTCGCGTTCAACCCGCTTTCGGCCCGCTTCCCTGCCCCTCCGCCCCGGAAGAAGGAAAATCGCCTCCCCCTGCCGGAAAGCGCCGCAGGCTCACGGGCTGAAAATTTATATCTCACGGACGCGCCTCCATCAAACGCCGCGCGAGAAAGCCCGAAATTAAGGATTGAATCCCCACCCGAGACCTCATACAATGAGTCTCTTTCCTTTTATCCCGGAGTCATCAAGCGGCACAGGGGGGACAACCCAATGGAACATCTCGACATCAGGGAAACGCCGAAGCTGAGAGACCCCGCGCTCCTCATGGCCTTCGCTGGCTGGAACGACGCCAGCAGCGCCGCCACGACCGCCGCGAGTTTCATCACCGAGAAAATGGGGGGATTGGAATTCGCCCAGATCGACTCCGACCCGTTCTACAATTTTCAGGACATGCGGCCCCACGTGAGCCTCGACGAGAACAGCCGCCGGAAAATCACCTGGCCTTCGAACACGTTCTACGCGTGCGAGACGCCGAACCTCGAACACGACGTGGTGGTGTTCCTGGGCGTGGAGCCCCACCTGCAATGGGGGCGCTTCTCGAAAATCATCCTGTCCATGGTGCGCGAATGCCGGGTGCGGATGGCCGTGACGGTGGGCGCCCTGCTCGCCGACGTCTACCACCGGAGCCGCGTCCGGATTACCGGAACCTCCACGAACTCCGATCTGGCCTCTCAACTGGGCCTCAAGCCCTCGCGCTATGAGGGCCCCACCGGAATCGTCGGCGTTCTGAACAATCTGTTCCGCGACGAAAACCTGCCCGCCGTGAGCGTCTGGGCGAACGTGCCTCACTACGTGAACGTTACGCCCAACCCGAAGGCGGCGCTCGCCCTGGTGGAACGGCTCAGCGAGTTTCTCTCCTATCCCCTCAATCTCTCCGAACTCGAGGCGGGCGCGCATGAATTCGAGGAGAAAGTCGATGAGGCGCTCGAGAAGAACAAATCGGTGAAAGACTACGTGGAGCAGCTAAAGCTCAGAGACGACGGCTTCGACGAAGAAACCCGGCCGGGCGAGCTACCCTCGGGAGACGAACTGGCCAGGGAACTGGAACGCTTCCTGAGAAACCGGGGCGCCGATGAGGATACGCCCGAGGAGAACTAGCCAAAAAATTGCTCGCCCGAAACGGGCGATGCGGCGGGCGACTGCGACCGAAAACCACGGAACAGCGCCGATTCGCCGCCGACAGAAAACTCCGGACGCGCCTACACCGGTCTCCAGCGATTTATGACGGCCTCTCTCACCAGACTCCTCAGACCCGCGGCATCCACCGGCTTGGGGAGGCAATGGGCCGCGCCCATGTCCAGAATGCGCTTGCGTTCGTCCCCGTCGACGCCGCCGAGCGCCACGACGCACGTTTCGCCGCCGGCTTCGCTCTGCTTGATCTGGCGGCACACCTCGTAACCATCCACGCTGGAATGATTCAGATCGAGTATCACCACGTCCGGGTGCGAGGTGGAATAGAGCACGCCGGCCCGGAACCCGTCGTGCGCCACCTGCACCTCATAGCGCGGTTCATCGAAAGAGAGCGCCTCTTTGATAGAATCGGCGAGTCCCTGGTCGCCGTTCACGATGAGCACCCGGGGAACTCCCCCTTTATCCGGGAAAGGATGGGGCATGTCGCGAGATTCCAGGAAAGAGAGAAGCGCCTCTTTCCTCACTCTCCGGTGGCCTCCGGGCGTTCGGTATGCGCGCAGCCAGCCCTTGTCTATCCAGTTTTGAATCGTGACCGGCGTGACGTCGCAAATTTCCGCGACCTCGAACGTGGTGAACACATTTTTCCTGGACAACTTTTCTGCGCTGGACAATGGCTGCCCCCATTGTGGCAAGGATATGACGCCGTATTCGCGTTGACGTGATTGCGTAACCCGAAAAATTTTGCAACTGATTTCTCGCACATTGCTCCCCGCATTTCAACCAAGGAAAACCACGCAGGGGGCCCGATAACGCGGCGCGGGCAGGGTGATGTTTCAAGGCGTTGAATTTCAAGAGGCTCGCCGTATATTCTGGAGCCATCGCCGGGGTAAAGTGGATACGAGAGACAGCCGCGGCCTGGAGAAAATGCGATGACACCACAGGATGAGCCGATATGAGAGCCGTTGTTCAGCGCGTGAGCGAGGCCAGCGTCCGTGTGGATTCCGAGGTGGTCGGAGAAATCCGGGGCGGACTCCTCGTTTTCCTGGGGGTCGGGCGTGAGGACGATGAAAAGGACGTCGATTTCCTCGCCGAGAAAATCGCGAACCTGAGGATATTTCCCGATGAAGCGCAAAAAATGAACCTCTCGCTTTTGGACTCTGGCGGAGCCATGCTCGTCGTCAGCCAGTTCACTCTCCACGGCGATTGCCGGAAGGGGAGGCGTCCCGCCTTCATCGCCGCGGCACCGCCCGAGCAGGCGGAGCCTCTCTACGAGCGATTCGTCGCGCAGGTCGAAAAATTCGGGGTTCACGTCGCGGCGGGCCGCTTCGGCGCGATGATGGACGTATCGCTCGTGAACGACGGCCCCGTCACCTTGCTGCTGGATTCCAGGGGCGCCTTCTAGTGCCTCTCAGGGCGGGAGACGTCCCCCTTCTCAAGGAAAAACTCGACGCGCTCGCCCGCACCTATCACGACGCCTATCTCGCCACCGACCCGCTCGGAATCGCGCACGCCTACCGGGGGGCGCGGGACCGCGAGGTCGCGGCGTTTCTGAGCGCATCGCTCGCCTTCGGCAACGCCGCGGCCATACGGATGAGCGTCAAGCGCATCATGGAGCGGCTCGGCCCCCGGCCCGCCGCCGCGCTGCGCCGCATCAAGCCTGAGGAGAGCGTCCGCCTCTTTGAAGGCCTCTACCACCGGTGGGTGGGGCCCGAAGCCATCGGACTTTTCGCCCAGGCGACCGGGGCCGCGCTCAGGAGCGAGGGATCGCTCGAAGCCTTGTTTCTCGAAGGCTACCGCGCCGAGGAGGAAACCTTGCACGGGGCGCTCATCAGGTTCAGGGACCGCTTGCTGGGCTTCCTGCCTGAGGGTCCCGTGGACGCAAAGGTCGGGCGCGGCATTTCCTATCTCCTTCCGGATCCCGCGAGCGGCAGCGCGTGCAAGCGGCTCCACCTGTTCCTCCGGTGGATGGTGCGGCCCGACGACGGGCTGGACCTGGGCCTCTGGAAAGGACCTGAAACGCATCAGCTCATCATCCCGCTCGACACCCACATCGCGCGCATCGGGCGTCTTTTGGGCCTCACCGACAGGAAGACGCCCGACCTCAAGATGGCGCTCGAGATCACCAGAAACCTGAAGCGCATCGACCCGGCCGACCCGGTGCGATACGATTTCGCCATCTCGCGGATGGGCATCCTCAAGCATTGCCCGAGCAAAAGAGATATCAAACTCTGCGCGGGCTGCCCGCTTCAGGACGCCTGCCGCTACTGGCGGCGTCTGCCGAGGCGAAGAAAAGACGCCGCGCGGCAGGCGCGCGGATGAACGGCGGGCGCGGTTGCCGACGCGCAGACCCTGGGATACCTTGCCACCGAGGCTGATTCGGGAGATTCATCAAGTGGCGACGAACATCGAAAGCATCGCACTGACCGCATGGGCGGAGGCGCAAAAAAGCCCGCTCGACTTCACCGGGCTGGCCGCATGGCTGAAAGAAAGGGGCTTCGAGGTCCACCTCGATACGGACACGGCCCGGATGGCGGGAGCGGAAACGGGCGCAGCGCGCGAGGAGGTCGTCAAGCGCGCCGATCTGGTGATCGTCTTCGGCGGCGACGGCTCCATGCTGCGCACCGCGCACAACATCGAGGAGGATTCTCCCCTCCTGTTGGGCATCAACACCGGACACCTGGGCTTTCTGGCCGACGTGCCCCAGGCGGAACTCTACCCGGCGCTGGAGCGGATACTCATAAAAAAGGAGTTTTCCATCGAATCGCGCATGCGGCTCGGCGCATCGGTGCGAAAAAACGGGGGCGCGGCGCCCGCGCTCTCCGATACGCTGAACGACATCGTGCTCACCACCGGGCCCCTGGCGCGCATGGTCGAATACGAGGTCCAGATGGAAGGCAGGCATCTGGGCTATTTCCGCGCGGACGGCCTCATCGTCGCCACGCCCACCGGCTCCACGGCCTATTCCCTCTCCGCGGGCGGGCCGCTCGTGCTGCCCGATCTGAACGTGATGCTCATCAACCCCATATGCCCGCACACGCTCAGCAACCGGCCCATCGTCGTCCCCGCCGAGGCGGAACTTGAAATCACCATCTTCCCGGATACCGAAGCCGAGGGACGCGAGGTTCTGCTCACGCTCGACGGCTTTCCCGGGTGTGAACTCGAAGCGGGCGATTCGGTGAAAATCAAGAAAAGCCGGACGCCGGTGCGGATCATCCGGCCCCAGGGGGCGGATTTCTTCGAGACTCTCAGAGAAAAGCTCTTGTGGGAGACCCACCCGCGCGGCGGGCGGAAGACCTGAGAACCCGATGCTCCGCCTGCTCAAGATCACGAATTTCGCCATCATCGACGACCTGGAAATCGCCTTCGGCCCGGGACTGAACGTCCTCACGGGCGAGACGGGCGCCGGAAAATCCATCATCTTCGACGCCCTGAACCTCACCCTGGGCGCGCGCGCCGGGGGAGACCTCGTCCGGGGGGGCGCGAAAGAAGCGGTCGTCGAATCCCTTTTCGAGATACCCGACACCGCGGGCGGCAGTGCTGCCCGCTCCCTGCTCGAAGAGGCGGGCGTGGAAATGGAAGAAGAGGGTGAACTCATCGTGCGCCGCCGGTTGGCGGAAGCGGGCAGAAGCCGCATATACCTGAACGGCGTTCTCGGCACGGCGTCGCTCCTCTCCCGGGTGGGCGAACGCCTCGTGAACATCCACGGCCAGCACGCGCACCAAAGCCTCCTGCGCCCCGCATCCCACCTGGGGCTTCTGGACGATTTCGCGGTAACGAACGGCGAACGAACCGCCCTGGGCGAGATGGTGCGCGAACTGAAATCCGCAGAGGAAGAACTAAGCGCGCACCGCGACGGCGTGCGCGAGCGCGCCCAGAGGGCGGACCTCCTCCGCTTTCAGGTGGAAGAACTCGAAAAAGCCGCGCTGCGCTCAGGCGAACTGGCGGAAATCGAGACCGAACTGCCCCGGCTCAGAAACGCGGGCCGCCTGATAGAAGGCGCCGCCTCGCTCTATGAACGGCTCTACGAGGCGGAAGGGTCGGTCGTCGAGAAAACGGGCGAAATCCAGCGCGAACTCGAGGGCATGGCCGAACTCGACCAATCCCTGGGTTCCCTTGCGGAAGAAGCCGCATCCGCACAGGCGCAGCTTGAGAGCCTCGCGGATTCGCTCCGCGATTACGCGGACCGAATCGAGCACGACCCCGAACGCCTCGAAGCCCTGGAAGCCAGGCGCGTGGTGATACGCGAGATGATCAGAAAATACGGGGCGAACGAGGCGGAATGCCTCGCGTATCTCGAAGAGTGCCGGAGCAGTCTCGCCGCGATTTCAGATGAAGAAGGAACCGAGGCGCGCCTCGTGGCGGAGCGCGGCGCGCTCCGGGCCGCTCTCGCAAAAGCCGCCTTAGCACTCTCTGAGAAAAGAGCGCAAGCCGCCCAAAGCCTCGATGCGCGCATGGAAGAGGCCCTGAGTGAGCTGGGTCTCGCGGGCGCAAAGTTCGAGACGCTCATCACGCACCAAGAAGACCCCGAGGGCTTCATCCAAGTGGACGGGCGCGCGGCGGCCCTTCGCGCCGACGGCGTCGACCGCGCGCAGTTTCACTTCTCGCCCAACCCCGGCGAGCCGCCGAGAGGTTTAAGCCGCGTCGCCTCGGGCGGCGAACTCTCGCGGCTGATGCTGGCGCTGGAATCGAGCTTAAGGCGCGCCGACTTGATCCCCACCCTCATCTTCGACGAGGTGGACGCCGGCATCGGCGGGGCGGTGGCCGAGGTGGTGGGCAGAAAGCTGAAAGGGGTGTCGGCGAGCCATCAGGTGCTTGTCGTCACCCACCTGCCCCAGGTCGCGAGCCTGGGCGATCGCCACTTTAGGGTCGAGAAGCACGTCGCCGGGGAGCGCACGCAGACGCGCGTCGAACTTCTCGATGACAATGAGCGCGTGGAGGAGATCGCCCGCATGGGAACGGGGCTCGAGATCACCGACGCCGCCAGAGAGCACGCGCGAGAGATGCTGGAAAAAGCGGAGTGAGGAGGGCGGGCAACGCAATACGCCCCGGAATCACTCCCTCTTGCGCAGCAATTACTCGACCCCGCCTCTGGTGCGGCGGATGAGCTCTTTCAGCGTGGCCATGGTTTCGGCGTGTCGCCTTTCCATAGCCGCCATGGTTTTCGCGTGCCGCGATTCCATGGCCGTCATGGTTTCCGGGTGCAACTGATCCCGCGCGCGGGAGGCCGCCTCCATCTGCCGGAGTCCTCTGAAGATCAGCAGGCATTGCGCGCCGACGACGAGCGCCACGACGGGTCCGGCGGCCGTGGCAAGCAACATGTAGAATTGGTAATCCGTCATCTCTCGACCCATCTCTCAGAATAGAAACTCGGATGGGTCTTGGAACGTCCTCGCGTACGGCCACGATACCACCTCCCCGCGCACGCCGCCAAATCGCCGGGAACTCCCGGAGGAACCCTCTCCCGGCGGATGGAAGTGATGATGGACGACCACGGGGGATGTCACTACAAGAGGCTATGCAATTTTATGCGTCATTCCGGCGAAAGCCGGAATGACGGCGGTGGTCAATTCCGAGCGAGGAGGGTTTTTTAACAACCCCTTTGGGACCGGGCTGTGCTGCGCCTTGGCCGAGATTGACCCGTAGGGGCCGTTCACGAACGGCCCCGCTGGAGAAACGGGCGCTTCCCGAAGCGCCCCTACGGGGGAGAATGGTAGGGACAGGCCCCTGTGCCTGTCCCCATATCGTCCGAACCGAGTAGGGACAACCACGGAGGGTTGTCCCTACAAGAATCTATGCCGCTGCAACTGCTCTCCTACTCGTCCTGGTACTGCTGGAGGCTCTGGAGGACGGAGATGTCCTCGAGCGTCGTGGTGTCGCCGATCTTGTCGGAGCCCGAGGCGATGTCGCGCAGGAGCCTGCGCATGATCTTCCCGCTCCGCGTCTTGGGCAGCGCATCGGTGAAGCGCATGTAGTCGGGCCGCGCGATGGCGCCGATCTCCTTGACCACCCACTCTTTCAGCTTTTTCTCGAGCTTGTCGTTCTTCCTGTTCGCGCCCTTCATGGTGACGAAGGCGGCGATGCACTCGCCCTTGATCTCGTGGGGGATGCCCACGCAGGCGGCCTCGGCCACGTCGGGGTTCGCCACGAGCGCGCTCTCGACCTCCATCGTGCCGAGGCGATGGCCCGAGATGTTGATGACGTCGTCCACCCGGCCCATGATCCACACGTAGCCGTCCTTGTCCCGCCGCGCGCCGTCGCCGGTGAAGTAGCAACCCTGCACGTCGCTCCAGTATTGCTTCTTGTAGCGCGCGTCGTCGCCCCAGATGGTGCGCAGCATGGAGGGCCAGGGCTTTCGCACGACGAGCAGGCCGCCGCCCTCGGGGCCGACCGACGCGCCGTCTTTCGTCACGACGTCGGGCACGATGCCGAAAAACGGAAGCGTGGCCGTGCCGGGCTTGGTCGGTGTGGCGCCGGGCAGCGGCGTGATCAGGATGCCGCCGGTCTCGGTCTGCCACCAGGTG
>WTGD01000178.1 GCA_011523725.1 Nitrospinota bacterium | reverse complement strand
GGGGAAGAAACTGCCCCCTTCACTCTCGACCCGTGTTTCAGTGCCACGAAAAAACCTCGTATCTTTGGTATCCGCTCCATCCGGTGCGCGTGAAACCACTTCCTCGCGCAGCGCGCACGATACCGCAGTCCGCAGTTTCGGGAATGACGGCAATTGCGGGGAATTGCGGGCATATTTCGGGAGGCGAGGATTACGGTTTGTAGGGACGGGCCCCTGTGCCTGTCCGACGCCGCGACCCGCCACGCCTCGCGCATCTGACTATTGAATCGATTGTAGGGGCGGACCCATGTGTCCGCCCGGTTTTACCGGCGAATTGGGCGGACAAGCCGGTCGGCCCCGGCGGGCGAGTGCGGTTTTGTTCGTCATTCAGGTGTCATACCCGACCAAGGCGGGAGGTCGAACCCGATTGATGAGTGAGGGTTCGAAGGAATGCAGAGCCGATGAAAGAACCAGAGTTCATGGAACCCGGCGACCCGCAACGAAACTCCTCCCTCATCCCGAGTAGGCGCGCTTGCGCGCCGTATCGAGGGAGCGCGCCCTTCGATACGCGGCTTCGCCGCTACTCAGGGTGAGGCGGATTCGGAGGCGTGCAAGACGAAGGTTTCACCCTCAAGAGGGGAGTGGTTTCGTTTTCTCCCCGGTCGGAATTGGCCCATTGGATAGGCCCCCGCGCCGGCCCAAGGTCTACGCGCCTTTCAGAGGTACTCCCAACCTCTCCCTCAACCACCGGAAAGACTCGGGCGCCCACTCTTTGAAATGCTTGAAGGCGCAGTGGCCGTCGTCGGGGTAGATGCGCGCCTCCTTGCCGGTGACGGGGCCGTGTTCGAGCATGTAGTAGATGTTCCCGATAGGGGCCAGGTGGTCCTGTTTCCCGTTGATCATCAGGACGGGGCAGACGATTTTCTCCACCAGGCCCAGTTCGCTCAGCGACCAGCGCTTGAACAGCGCCTCTTCCTGCTCGATTGTGGTGGGGGGGAACGAGGGGCCGTCGCCCGGCGCGCCGAATATGTAGGCGGCGCGCCTGTTCCTGTTGGCGACGTAGTTCTCCATCTCCGCCTCCGTCATGCGGTAGCCGAAGTGATGGCCCGCGCTTGCCACGGCGGCGCGCACCTTCTCGGGATAGGAGCCCGCGAGCAGCATGACCGAATGCCCGCCCCGGCTGATGCCGAACGCGCCGATGCTTCCTGCGTCCACTTCGGGACGGGCGGCGAGGTAGTCGATAGCGGCCATCCACGCCGAGACGGATTCGGGTTCGTAGGGAAAGGGGTTCTCCCCCGTGCCGGGGCCGTCCATCACGAGCGAGGCGAGGCCGTGCTCAAGCGCCATCTCACCCGCCCAGCCTCGGTCTTCCTTGAACATGTCCCCGCCGCACATGATGAGGACGGCGGGCGCGGGGTTGGCGGCATCTGCGTCTTTCGGCGCGCGGAAATGGGAGGTGATGCGCTCGCCCGCACACGCCACGCCGACGACTTCGAGGGGCGGGTCGAGGAATTCGCACGATCTCAAATACGCGCGTATGCAGTCGCGGTTCGCCTCTTCCTTGAGCGGGGTGAGCGGGCGGGGGAATCGCGCAATGCTGTAGTAGGTCTTGGCGAGGAGGAATTTCTCCCGCGCGGCGGTCGCATCCCCGCTGGCGGCAAACTCTTCTGCCTGTGCTTCATAGCGCGCTCCAATCCCGCGCCAGAGGGGAACCCACAGATCGTCGGTCGTGCCCTCGAGGGACGCGACGGCGCTTTTGAGTTCTTCCATGTCCTCGATCATGGAGAACCACCGGCGGTAGAAGCCGCCGTGCTCCACGACGAAGGGGTCTTCGCTGGGCGCGAAGGGGAGGTTTTCGAGGGAGGAGTCGGTCATCGTTTCTTTCTGTATAAATCCGTCCTGAGCGGTGGATGAACCCTTCTGGGACTGTTGAAAAACCCCCTCAAGGGGCAATGCCTGCGGCGCATTCGACGCCCCGGCGCAGCAAATGCTCGCTCATCGGGGTTGTTAAAAAGCCGAAGTGTTTGTGTGTAGGTCGGACATATATGTCCGACATATATGCGACCCTGCCTTTTTCGTCGCCCTTCATGGGCCGCATATATGCGGCCCCTACAAAAAC
>WTGD01000393.1 GCA_011523725.1 Nitrospinota bacterium | reverse complement strand
GTGCGGATGACCACCTCGCCCACGCGGCCCATGGCCTGGGAATCCGAGCCCATCATGCTGAACGCGCCCATGTCGTGGAGAATGTCTTCCGCCGCGATGGTCTCCGCCCGGATTCTCGACTCGGCGAAGGCCACGTCTTCGGGAATCCTGCTGTCCAGGTGGTGGCAGACCATGAGCATGTCCAGATGCTCGTCCACCGTGTTCACCGTGAAGGGGCGCGTGGGATTCGTCGAGGAGGGCAGCACGCTCACCTCCCCGCACACGCGGATGATGTCGGGCGCGTGGCCGCCGCCCGCCCCTTCGGTGTGGTAGGTGTGGATGGTCCGGCCCTTGAGCGCGGCGATGGAGGTCTCGACGAAGCCCGATTCGTTGAGCGTATCGGTGTGGATGCACACCTGTACGTCCATCTCCTCCGCCACGCCGAGGCAGCAGTCGATCGCCGCGGGCGTGGTTCCCCAGTCCTCATGGAGTTTCAGGCCCACCGCGCCCGCGCGGATCTGCTCGACGAGCGGCTCGGGGCGCGAGGCGTTCCCCTTGCCCAGAAAACCCAGGTTCACCGGGTAGGCCTCCGCCGCCTGGAGCATCCTCGCGATGTTCCACGCCCCCGGCGTGCAGGTGGTGGCGTTCGTGCCCGTGGCGGGGCCGGTGCCCCCGCCGAACATGGTGGTGACGCCCGAGGAGAGCGCCTCGTCTATCTGCTGGGGGCAGATGAAGTGGATGTGGGTGTCGATGCCGCCCGCGGTGAGGATCATCCCCTCGCCCGCCAGCACTTCCGTGGCGGCGCCGACAGTCATGTCCACCCCCTGCATGAGATGGGGATTGCCCGACTTGCCGACCCCCGCGATCTTCCCGTCCCTGACGCCTACGTCCGCCTTCACCACGCCCCAGTAGTCGAGGATCAGGGCGTTGGTGATGAGCAAATCGAGCGCGCCGGTACGCCGCGTCTCGGTGGGCGATTGCCCCATCCCGTCGCGGATGACCTTGCCGCCGCCGAATTTCGACTCATCCCCGTAGACGGTGCGGTCTTCTTCGACCTCAATGAAGAGTTCGGTGTCCGCGAGGCGCACCCTGTCCCCCACCGTGGGGCCGAACATGTCGGCGTAGGCGCGCCTGTCCATCCGGTACGCCATCAGTCCGCCCCCCCGTAGCCCTCGGCGCGGGCCTTCTCGAGCGCGGCATCGCGCACGGCGGCCGAGTCGAGCGCGCCTTCGGTCAGCGCGTTCAGCCCCATGGCGGTGCGCGCGCCGGCGAAGGCGACGAGCGTCACCTCTTTCTCGTCACCCGGCTCGAAGCGCACCGCCGTTCCCGCCGGAATGTCCAGCCGCATGCCGAAAGCCGCCTTCCTGTCGAAATCGAGCAGGCGGTTGACTTCAAAAAAATGAAAGTGAGAACCCACCTGGATGGGCCTGTCCCCTCGGTTCGCCACGAGGAGCGAGGCGGTTTCACGCCCCTCGCTCAGGACGATCTCGCCCTCCGCCAGAATGTATTCGCCGGGTATCATGCCCTCTCCTTCAGCCGCGTATCGGGTCGTGCACCGTCACGAGCTTGGTGCCGTCGGGGAACGTGCCCTCGACCTGTACCTCGTGAATCATCTCGGGCACGCCCTCCATGACGTCGTCGCGCGTGAGAATCGTCGCGCCGTAGCGCATCAGTTCGGCCACGGATTTGCCGTCGCGCGCGCCTTCGAGCACCTCGGCCGTGATGATGCTCACGGCTTCGGGGTAATTGAGCTTGAGGCCCCGCGCGCGGCGCTTTTGCGCCAGTTCCGCGGCCACGAAAACGAGGAGCTTCTCCTGCTCCCTCGGGGTGAGATGCATCTTTCGCCTCCTGTCGGAAAACCCCCTGAAACGGCTACGCGGTCAGGCGGTCGAGCAGCGCCGTGTCGCACTCGCCCTCCGCCTCGCCCGCCGCCGTGAATTCCCCTTTTTCCATCACGTAGTATCGATCCGCAAGCCGCCAGGCGAACTCCAGGTACTGCTCCACCAGGACGATGCCCACGTCGCCGCGCTCCCTGATCTTCCACAGAACGCTCTCGATGTCCATGATGATGGAGGGCTGGATGCCCTCGGTCGGCTCGTCGAGCAGCAGGAGCTTCGGCTCGCTCACCAGGGCGCGGGCGATGGCGAGCTGCTGCTGCTGGCCGCCGCTCAGCACCCCTCCCTTGCGCCCGAGCATCTCCCTTAAAACCGGGAAAAGCTCGAAAACGCCCTCGTCGTACCTCCTGGGGCGATCGGGGTGGGCTTCCAGCCCGAGCAGGAGATTCTCGTGCACGGTGAGCTGCGGGAAAATCTCCCGCCCCTGGGGGACGTAGGCGACGCCGAGCTTCGCGCGCGCCTCGGGTCTGGACGCGGTGATGTCTCGCTCCAGAAACTCGATTCGCCCGGACCTGGGCCTCAGCAGACCGACGATGGATTTCAGGAACGTGGTCTTGCCCATGCCGTTTCTGCCGATGATGCCCGCGATTTGGCCGGGGCTTACCTCGATGTCGAGGCCCCGCAGAATGTGGCTCTCCCCGTAGTAGGCGTGGAGCCCATCCACCCTAAGCATGTTCCTCGCTTCCCCTGCCCAGATAGAGTTCGACCACCCGCTCGTCCCTGTGCACGTGGTCGATGGAGCCCTCGCATATCACCGCCCCCTCGTGCAGCACGGTGACGCGCTCGGCGATCTCGCGAACGAACTTCATGTCGTGCTCGATGACGAGGACCGAGCGGTGCTCGGCGATGCGCCGCAAGAGCGCCGCCGTCTTCTCCGTCTCCCCCTCGGACATGCCGGCCACGGGCTCATCGACGAGCAGGAGATCGGGGTCCTGCACCACCACCATGCCGATCTCGAGCCACTGCTTCTCGCCGTGGGCCAGCAGACCGGCCCGCCAGCCGCTCTTCGAAGCGAGTCCGATGACGTCGAGCGTCTCCTCGACGCGCTCGCGCGCCTCGGCAGTCGCGCCGCCGAATAGAAGGGAGGTCACCTTCTTGTCCTGCTTCACGGAGAGTTCGAGATTATCGCGCACCGAAAGGTTCTCGTAAATCGTCGGCGTCTGGAATTTCCTGCCGATCCCTGCGTTCGATATCTCCTCCTGGCGCATCCGCGCGAGGTTGGTTTTCTCCTTGAAGACAACCCGCCCCGAATCGGGCTTCACCTTGCCGGTCACGACGTCGAGCAGGGTGGTCTTGCCCGCGCCGTTCGGGCCGATGACGCAGCGCAGCTCCCCCTTGTCCATGCTGAAGTTGAGCGCGTTCAGCGCCTTGAAGCCGTCGAAGACGACGAACACGTCCTCCATGTAGAGTATGCTTTTCGATGTCAGCGTCATGCTTATCCCCCTAGCCTTTGCTTCCAATGGCCGCGAGACCTTCATCCCCCGCCGCGACGCGACCCTTGCGGCGGATCCATCTTTCCAGCTTCCGGGGCGCCTCGCGCGCCAGGCCGACGACGCCGTCCGGGAAGAACTGCACCACGAGGATGAATATGCCGCCCAGGAAGTAGAGCCAGTAATCCGGGTAACTCGACGTGAGGTAGCTCCGCGCCCAGTTCACCCCGACCGCGCCGATGACGGCGCCGATGAGCGCCCCCCGCCCGCCGACCGCCACCCAGATGACCATCTCGATGGAGGGCAGCACGCCGATCCGCCCGGGGGTGATGATTCCCACCTGGGGCACGTACAACGCGCCGGCGACGCCCGCCAGCATGGCGGATACGGTGAAGACGAACACCTTGTAGTTCGCGGGCGTGTAGCCGGAATAGAGCACGCGGTTTTCCGCGTCGCGGATCGCCAGGAGAATCTTCCCGGCGCGCGATTTCACGATCCAGCGGCAGAGCAGGTACGCGCCGCAGAGCGCGATCGCGGTGACGACGTAAAGCCCACGCTGCGTGGAGACTTCGGTGAGCGTGAAGCCGAGTATCTTCTTGAAGTTGGTGAGGCCGTTCGTGCCGCCCAGGTTCACCTCGTTCCGGTTGAAGACGAGCCAGGCGGAGAGCGCCAGCGCCTGCGTGATGATGGCGAAGTACACCCCGCGCACCCGCGTCCTGAAGGCGAGGAAGCCGAAGACGGCCGCCAGTAAGCCTGGAACCACCGCCACGGCGAGCGTGGTGAAAAAGAACGAGTGGAACGGCTTCCAGAAAAGGGGCAGCTCCTTCACGCGGTTCCAGACCATGAAGTCGGGCAGCTTGCTCTGGTAGACCCCCTCGCCGCCGATCTCGAGCGTGAGGTACATGCCCATACAGTACGCGCCCAGGCCGAAGAAAACGCCGTGGCCCATGCTCAGGATGCCGGTGTAGCCCCATATCAAATCGAGACCCAGCGCCAGGATGGCGTAGGCCAGGAATTTTCCGAACAGGTTGAGCGTGAAATCAGAAACGTGGAAGAACGAACCCGGCGTCCCGAAGGCGTTCAGCGAGGGCATCGCGACGATGAACCAGAACGCCGCGACGACGAGTATGACGCCGCCGACCTTCTTTTCCATCCTGTCCACCAAAGTTTCACCCGGCATCGCGAATCAGGCTCCTCTCGTGCGGATGGCGAACAGCCCCTCCGGCCTTCTCTGCAGGAATAGGATCACCAGGACCAGAATCACCACCTTGCCGAACACCGCGCCCATCGCCGGTTCGAGCATCTTGTTCATGCCGCCGATGCCGAAGCCCGCCACAATGGTTCCGAGAATCTTGCCCACGCCGCCCGTCACCACCACCATGAACGAATCCACGATGTAGTTCTGCCCCAGGTCGGGCCCCACGTTTCCGACCTGGCTCAGGGCCGCGCCCGCCATGCCCGCCAGCCCCGCGCCGAACGCGAACGTGCCCGCATCCACGCGCCGGGAGGGAACGCCCAGGCAGGTGCTCATCCCCCGGTTCTGGGTGACGGCGCGAATCCGCAGGCCCGCTCTGGTGCGGAAGAGGAACAGGTACGTGCCCGCCACGCAGAACACGGCCAGCGCGATGATGAACAGGCGGTTGTAGGGGAACTGGACGCCGACCATCAGGTGGTATCCCCCGCTCAGCCACTCGGGGGACTTCACGTCCACGTTCTGCGCGCCGAACACCTGGCGGACGGCTTGCCGGAGAATCAGGCTGATCCCCCAGGTGGTCAGCAACGTCTCCAGCGGCCGGCCGTACAGGTAGCGGATGATGGAAATCTCCATGAGCCAGCCCATCAGCGCCGAAGCCAGAAAAGCGACGGGAAGCGCCAATAAGAAATACCAGCCGAAGTAATTTTGCGGCATATACGAGATGAAAACGCCCTGGATGATGAACGTGGCGTAGGCGCCGAGCATCATCAATTCCCCGTGCGCCATGTTGATGACGCCCATCAGGCCGAAGACGATGGCCAGCCCCAGCGCCATCAGCAACAGGATGGAACCCAGGCTCAAGCCCCGGAACAAGGTGTCGATCGTCGCGGTCCAGTTCTGATAGCTCTCGATCTCCGCGATGGCGTCGCTCGACGCCGCGCGCACCCCGGCGTCCGCGTCCTTGTCCGCCAGGCGCTTGAGCTGGGAGACGGCGTTCAGCCCGTGAATCTCGCCGAGGGCGGCGGCGGCGGAACGCCTCTCTTCGGGGTTCGCGGATTTCAGCCGGATCAGCGCCTTCGCCTCGATGAGCGCATGACGGCCCAGCCAGTGGGTCTCGCTCTCCAGGACCTTGTCGAGCAGGGGAATCAGGTTCTTGTCCCCCTCCCTCGCCAAACGCGTCGCCGCGGCGCGGCGCACGTTCGGGTCGGCGGAGTAGAGCTGCGCCGAGCTTTGAAGCTGGTTCAGATAGGGTTTGATCGCGCGGCGGATTCTTCTGCCGGCGCGGATTTTGCTGAGTTCCCCATCGGGAACGAAAAGGGGTTTCCCGTCCGGGGATGCGAGAGGTTTTTTTCCGTGAATCGAGAAAAGGGGAACGTACTCCTCATCCCCGCGCGTCACGGCGTCTCCGCCGATGACGAACCGGGCCTCGCCCGAATCGGGCTTCCAGCGATAAAGGCTGCCCTCGCGAAGCGCCAAAAGAAGGGGTAGCAGCTTTGGCTCGAGGCGCTTCGCGAGAACGAGGGCAGCGCGTCTTCTTGCTTTTCTGTTTTTCGATCCCAACTGCGCGATTTCCGCCTGGATGGCCGGTGAAAACGTTTCGGTTTTCGCTTCTCCCCTTGCCGCCAGGCCAAAGCCAAGCGCGAAAACCAGAATAAGGACGCGAGATATGAATGATCTCGCCGACGCTCCACGCGGAATCGCCCTATCGCCGGCTTGCTGCATACCCCCTCCTTCGCCGTATTTGGCACATCGCCGGTATTTGCGATTCACTCGTTTTTCTTTTGGCCGCCCATGAGGGAGCCGTAGCCGGCTCCCCCGGGCGGTTCTTGCGACTAGGCCGTCGTTTTCTTATACGTTCCCTGGTGATTTACCCAGTCACAGCTCTTGTCCGGACTCGTGTACTTGCTCCAGGGTTCGGGCGCCACGAGGCCCTTCGTCTGCGAGACGATTTCGAATTGCCCGTTCTTGAGGATTTCGCCGATGAGCACGGGCTTGTGCAGGTGGTGGTTCTTCTCGTCGATCTTCTTGAATCCGCCCGGCGCCTCGAAGCCCATGCCGTAGGCCGCCTTGCGGACGTCGTCCACCTTCGTGGTGCCCGCTTTCTCGACCGCCTGCTTCCAGATGTAGACGCCGAGGTAGGCCGCCTCGATGGGGTCGTCCGTCACGCGGCCGGCGCCGCCGGGCAGGCCTTTTTTCTTGCAGTAGGTCTTGAAGTCCTTCACGAACTTCTTGTTCTGCGGCGTGTCGATCGACTGGTAGTAGTTCCAGGCCGCCAGGTGCCCGACGAGCGATTTCGAGTCCATGCCGCGCAGCTCGTCCTCCGCCACGCTGAACGCCATGATGGGCACGTCTTCGGAGCGGAGACCCTGGTTCGCGAACTCCTTGTAGAAGGGCACGTTGCTGTCGCCGTTGATGGTGCTGAGCACGGCGGCGTCGCCGCCCGAGGCGAAGGATTTCACCTTGCCCACGATGGTCTGGTAATCCTGGTGGTGGAAGGGCGTGTACTCTTCCATGATGTTCGAGGCCGGCACGCCCTTCGCCAGCAGGAAGGCCCGGAGGATCTTGTTCGCCGTGCGCGGGAACACGTAGTCGGTGCCGAGCAGGTAGAACTTCTTGAACCCGCCGCCGTCCTCGCTCATCATGTAGTCCGCCGCCGGAATCAACTGCTGGTTCGGCGTCGCGCCCGTGTAGAAGACGTTCTTCGAGCACTCCTCGCCCTCGTACTGCACCGGATAGAATAAAAGACCATTATTCTTCTCATACACGGGAAGAACGGATTTTCGGCTTACCGACGTCCAGCAGCCGAAGGTGACGTCCACCTTGTCCTTCAGGAGAAGCTGCTTCGCCTTTTCGGCGAACAAATCCCAGTCGGACGCCGGGTCGACGACCACGGGCTTGATGGGGCGCTTCATCACGCCGCCCGCAGAGTTGATCTCCTCCACGGCCATTATGACCACGTCGCGCAGCGAAACCTCGCTGATCGCCATGGTCCCGCTCAGAGAATGCAGAACCCCGATCTTGATGGGCTCAGCCGCCCGGAGCACGTTCGGGAACGGGAGCGCGCTCATCGCCGCGGCGCCGAGCCCCATCGCTCCCGCTTTCTTCAAAAACCTCCTTCGGGACAGCTTTTCCGTACCAGCCGGCTTCTTGTTCTTCATTCTTTCTATCTCCCCTGCTTCTGTCAGAAATTAACTTATTGACGCGGCCGCCTTGTGCAGCCTGAAAAATGAATGGGACATGGAAAATGTTCATTGACAGGATGGAAATATAGAGAGATTTCTTTACGGGAATCTTGCGGTTCGGTTAAATTGTCGTTTCTGTTTTGTTTCATCCATGTTTCGAGGACTCGCGGTTCCATGACCATCATTCCCAGCATCAACCCCCCGCAGGCCGGACTGTTGAAAAAGCCAGAGAGGAGAAATTTGCGTGTAGGGGTCGCATACATGCGACCCGGCCTTTGTTCGCCGCCCGTCATGGGCCGCATATATGCAGCCCCTACAAAAACCGTCCCTTCCCGGTTACGCCAAATCTCCGCTCATCAGGACTTTTTCCACCCCCCGCAGGCCGGGCGATTACTCATCCTTGAAACGCACACCGCACCCCCGGGGAGGCCACAAAAATGGCGTCCTTGAGCCGCAGGCTCGCAAGATGGGCGGCGGGGCTTCGCTTCGAGGACCTGCCGGGCGAAGTCGTCGACCGCGCCAGGGGCGTCACCCTGCAAGCCGTCTCCTCTACTCTTTTAGGCTCCCAAACCGAAGACGGGCGGAGGGCCGTCGCCCTCATCACCGAGGAAGAAGCGGGCGTCCACGCAGGCGCGACCATCATGGTGAGCGGAGCCGGGGCGACGAAGGGGGGTGCCGCCTTCGCGAACGCGGAAATGGCGCTGGCGGGCGGCAAGTGGGATACCTTCCGCATGCTCACCCATCCGGGAACGTCTATCATCCCC
Organism: Nitrospinota bacterium; assembly: GCA_011523725.1. Taxonomy (GTDB): domain Bacteria; phylum UBA8248; class UBA8248; order UBA8248; family UBA8248; genus Bin107. The sequence continues at coordinate 2,805 of WTGD01000393.1, read as the reverse complement.
GCCGCCCTCGCCGCCGCGGAAACGAGAGGAACCTCGGGGGCGGAATTCCTGACGGGCGTCGCCGCGGGCTATGAGGTCATGGAGCGCCTGGCGTCGGACTTCATACCCACGGTGATGTCGCGCGGCTTTCATGCGGGGCCCGTTTTCGGGATTTTCGGGGCCGCCGTCGCCGCCGCGAAGATCATGGGCCTGGACGAGGATCAGCTGAACAGCGCAATTGCGCTCTGCGCGAGCCTTGCGAGCGGAAACCTGGAAGGCCCGCGCAGCGGGGGGCAGGCGCTCAGAGAGGGCGGTGCGGTGCGAAACGCCCTCCTCGCGGCGGACCTCGCCGAACGGGGCCACGTCGGCGGGGAAACGGTGCTGGAGGGAGAAGCCGGCTTCTACCACGCTTATACGGGCAACAACGAGGGCCGCCTGACCTACAGCTTCACGGGCGATGCGAGAACGAGCCTGGAGGGAATCACCGAGGGTCTGGGGGAGAATTGGCTGTTCCTCGAGACGCTGTTCCGCATCTATTCCACCTCGGGCTACAACTTGGCCCACATCGACGTGACGGCGGGCCTCTGCGAGGAGAACGACATCCGCCCCGAAGAGGTCGAGCGCGTCGAGACGCAAGTGAACTGGCTGGAGACCCAATACCCGAGCCCCGCCTTCGCGAACCGCAGAGAAGACGGCGCGCCCAGCCCGGGCAGCACGCATTACTACGCGGCCTTCGGCGTCGTCGAGCGCGGCTATCCGCTATTGAACGACCCGCCGGGCCAGGACGACCCGCCCGGGGTGCTCGAGATGATGGAGCGCGTGCGCATCGTCCCCTCCCGCGAGATGGGGCTTTTCGCCCCCAGGGTGCGCATCTTCACGAAAGAAAGAGGGGTCTTCACCAGACAGGCCACCGGGCGGGAGTTCATCTTCAGCTTCGATGAACTCGCGGAGCGCATCAGCGGCATCGCACCGGGGCTGCCGATACCGGAATCACGCTACAGGGAAATCATCGAAACCTGCCGTGCTCTGGATGCAGAGGAAAAAGCGGAGAAACTCATCCGCCTCACCGTGGCGGGGGCGTGAGAGGGGCTGTTGAAAAGGTCCACAAAAGGAGTGCACCGAATTTCACTCCCCCCTTGAGGGGGAGTCGATGAAGCCGAGCGGTTTGTGCGAAGGCTGAATCGGTGGGGGGTAAAACATGTTTTTTCGCCATTCCGAATTATACCCCCCACCGAATCGCTTTCGGGCTTGCGCCCTCAGCTCTTCGACTCCCCCTCAAGGGGGGAGTGTATCTTGCTCTTTCATCGGTCGCGCCAAACCTCGTTCGTCGGGGCAGTAACCCCCCAACCCCCCTTACCAGGCGGGTTTTTCAACAACCCCTTGCGACTCGGGCTGAGCCGGCGTTCTCAGGATACCTGACGATAATACAGGATTGACTCGTAGAAATACGGGAAGCGGGGAGCGTTCAAGCACAGCGGCCCCCGGCGCGATGCCGGGGGCCGGACGGGCGGGTTTTCCTAGCTGATGAGGATCTGCTTCGGCTTGTTCGCCTCGGCGATGGGTACGCGTAGCGTGAGAACGCCGTCCACGAGTTCGGCGCTCGATGCGTCGTTCTGCACGATGCCGGGCAGCACGATGCGGCGGCTCACGGAACCCATGAATCGCTCGCGGCGGTAGTACTTCTCGTCCTCGACTTCGGTTTCTCGCTGCTTCGAAGCCTTGATGGAGAGGACGCCTTTCTCGATCCTGAGGTCGACATCTTCTTTCCTGTACCCCGGAAGCGACGCGCGCACCACGACGTCCTTCTCGGTTTGCGCGATGTCGACGGGCAGAATCCCTTCCTCGCCATCATGCGTGAACGGCCGGGCGAAGGAATCTTCCAGCATGCGGTTGAAAACGTCGTGAATCGAAGTGTTTCTCATCAGATTGGGCATTGTTCATCCTCCTGACAGTGAAAGTGGTTTCGGGGACTTGGTTTCCCCATATTTCATGTTTAGCGGCTGAAAACCAATTATATGAGTTATAAACACTCATATAATATTATGTAATATACTTTATATATAGGCCGTTTTTTGCGTTTGTCAACAAGAAATGCGCATTTTTTGAAAAAATTCACGTTTTTTCAAAAAAATTATTCGAGCAACGTGGATTTACTGCGTGCGGTGGTGTGTTCCACTGGAGAGAGAGTGTTCTATCGAGCGGCTTACGTCAGAAAAAACGAAAGCAGTCCCCCGCCTGACCTGCGGCACAGACGGAATTTTCCTGATTGGCGTGAATCAACTAGAGGAATGGCTGCTCCGGGTATACGAACGCCGCCAGTATGCTACTTAGCGCTTTTCGCCCTACCAGAGCCGTTCGGACGCCAGGGCCGCGCCCTCGGCGAGGGAGGCCATCTTCATCCACACGATGCGCCGGTCCACCTGCACCCGGCCGGCGAAAGTGCCGAAACCGCAATCGACGCCGGCGATCACGTTCTCGCGTCCCACCGCCTCGGCGTAGCTCACGATGCGGTCGGCCACCAGCTCGGGATGTTCCACGAAGTTCGACGTCGAATCGATCACGCCGGGGATGATGCTCTTGCCCTCGGGCAGGTCGACTTCGCGCCAAACCTTCCACTCATGGCCGTGGCGGGGGTTCGCGCCGGGGAACGAAACGGCGCAGGGCGCGCCCTTCAAGACGATGTCGATGATGTCCTTGATCGGAACGTCCTCATGGTGCGGCCCCAGCGTGCTGCCCCAGCAGATGTGCATGCGCATGCGATCGGGGGCGATGTTCCGCACCGCGTGGTTCAGGGCTTCGACGTGCATCTCGATTTCGGTGCGGAAC
>WTGD01000302.1 GCA_011523725.1 Nitrospinota bacterium | reverse complement strand
GCGCCCTGGGGCCCGGCATGGGCGGTCAAAGGCCCTGGTGGTCGAGGAATCCGAATTTTCCCCAGCCGCGCGGCTCCAACGATCGGGGACGGGAGGAGGACGGGAACCTCGGCACGCAGTTCAGCGAGGTGCTCATACCCGATCGGGAGCAATACAAGGTGCCGGCCAAATACCGGGAAGAGATCATGGAAGCGATGAAAGACGGCCTCCCCAAGGGGATGCGCGGCGAAATTGAGAACTATTTCGACAGGTTGACGAAATGATGCTGAAAAAACTCCTCGCAGGCTTCATTTGCGCTGTCGGGGTCGCGGCCTTCGCGCCGCCCGCATGGGCGCATACCGTCAACCGCGCGGTGCCTCTCTCCCGGGCCGTGGAGCGGCCCGACGGCTATCGCGCGGTGGTGGACGAGCTTCGCGCCTGGAATCTCACGGCCGCCAGGGGAAAGATCAAAGCGCTTAAGGCCAAAACGCCCGGTTTGGCGGAATGGCTGGCGCTTTCGGGGGCGGCGGATTACCTGGAGGGCAGATATTCCGAGTCGCTCGCCAATCTCAACGCGGCGCTCAAGAAACGCCCCGGAGACAGCGAATGGCTCGAACTGAGGCTCCACGTGCGCCAGACGCAAACGGCGATGAAAGGGTTCAAGGCGCATAAAACGGCGCATTTCGACATCTGGTACGAGCCGGGGGAAGACGCCGTCTTGCTGCCCTATCTGGGCGATGCGCTGGAAAAGGCCTATACGCGTTACGGCGAGATATTGGGCGTGTGGCCCAGGCAGCGAATCCGCGTGGAGCTTTTTTCGGACTCGGTCCGCTTCCACCGCTCATCCACGCTCTCGAGGCGCGACATCGAGGAGAAGGGGGCGGTCGGGGTCTGCAAGTTCAACAAGGTGATGTTCCTGTCCCCCGGCGCGCTCCTGCGGGGCTACCGCTGGCTTGACACCGCGGCGCACGAGTACGTCCACTACCTCATCGTGCTGGCGACGAAGAACCGCGCCCCCATCTGGCTGCACGAGGGCATCGCCAAGTATCTGGAAAAAAAATGGCGGGACGAGGAAACGGGGTTCCTCCACCCGGGCGAGGAGGCCTTGTTGTTCGAGGCGAGGGAGAAGAACAACTACGTTCCCTTCAAGAGGATGGAGCCGAGCCTCATCTATCTCGATACCCCGCAGGAGGTGCACCTGGCCTATGCGGAGGCGGCATCGGCCGTGGATTTCATCAACCGCGAGATGGGCGAGAGCGCGCTCGTCCGCCTGCTGGCGGGCATCCGGGAGGCGCCGCCCGCGCAAAGGCCGCAAGGTGCGCCGGCGCTCGGGGAGCATAACCCCGGGATGCGGCACCAAAGGCGGGCGAGCCTCGTTGAACTCGAATCCACCGGCCCGCCCCAGAGTGCGGAGCCCGGGCTTCGGTTGGTCGCCGGGGTCGACCTGGGCGGATTCGAGAAGCTCTGGATAGAGGACCTGAAAAAGCTCCCCCTTCGAGAGCGCGCGGGCTCGCAGGTCTCTCTGCCGAAGCTCAAGCCCAAGGGGCCGATGAGCGAGCGCTCCATCGACCTGGCCGCGCTCAAGAGCGCCGTGGCCAGAAGGCGCATGCGGCTGGGCGACAGGCTCTCGTTCCGGGGCAGGATGCGGGCGGCGCTGATCGAGTATCGCCGCGCCCTGCGCGATGAACCGCACTCCCAGCCCCTGCTCAACCGTGCGGCGCAGATCGAGATACATCTGGGCATGATTTCCCAGGCCGAGAAGCACATCAAAAAGGCGCTGAAGGTGGACCCGGACTACGCGATGACGCACGTGCACCAGGCGCTCGCGAGCGAGATGGGCGGGAAGGCCGCGCGCGCGCTCAAGGCGTGGGAGGAGGTGTTGCAGATCAATCCGTTCATTCGACTGGTTCATGAGCGCCTGCTGGCGCATTACGAAAGAACGGGCGATGCGGAGAAGGTGAAGCGCGAGCGTGAGGCGCTTCGCATCATGTCGTCCCGATAAATCGAGAGGCGAAACGCGATGAACGATGAAACAGAAGTTTTGAGCAACGAAGAATCGAGCATGAGCGAGATGGACGTGGAGATCGCGCGCGAGGTGGGGCTTAAGCGCGACGCCATACTCGAACAGGTGCACAAGATCATCGTCGGGCAGGCGGAAGTGATCGACCTGGTCATGATAGCCCTGCTTTCGAAAGGGCATAGCCTTCTGGTCGGGGTGCCGGGCCTGGCGAAAACCCTGCTGATACGCACCCTGGCCCGCGTGTTGCAGCTCGATTTCAACCGCATCCAGTTCACGCCCGATCTGATGCCGTCGGACATCACGGGCACGGACATACTGGATGACACCATGGAGGGGAGGCGCTCGTTCCGCTTCATTCGCGGGCCCATCTTCACCCAGATACTGCTGGCGGATGAGATCAACCGCACGTCGCCCAAAACGCAGGCGGCTCTGCTCCAGGCCATGCAGGAGTTGCACGTGACGGCCGGCGGGCAGGCGCACTACCTGAACCCGCCGTTTTTCGTTCTCGCAACCCAGAATCCCGTGGAGCAGGAGGGCACGTATCCGCTGCCCGAAGCGCAACTGGACAGGTTCATGTTCGAGATCGGCGTATCGTATCCCAGTCTCGCGGAGGAGAAGGAAATCGTCGCGCAGACGACCTCGAACTACGACCCCGTGCTCGAGGAGATCATGGACAACGAGCAGATTCTGGCGTTTCAGGGACTGGTGCGCCGCGTGCCTGCGGCCCCCTACGTGGTGGAATACGCGGTGTCGCTCGCGCGCGCATCCCGCCCCGACGATGAGAGCGCGCCGGATTTCGTCCGTCAATACGTCGAATGGGGCGCGGGTCCGAGGGCGAGCCAGTACCTGATTCTGGGAGCGCGGGCGCGGGCGCTGCTCCGCGGACGCTACGCCGCTACCATCGAGGACGTGCGGGCGCTGGCCGAACCCGTGCTGCGGCACCGGATTCTGGTGAACTTCCGGGGCCAGGCGGAAGGCCACGACTCCGTCTCCCTGATACGGCAACTCCTCGAAGCCATCGCGCCCCCGGCGGAGGCTACCGAAGCCGCGTAGACGCCTGCTCGAAGGGAATCGACTTGGACACGGATCAGTATTTCGACCCCCTCGTCATCTCACGCTTGTCGAACCTTCAATTGCGCGCCCGCCACGTGGTCGAGGGCCTGATGAGCGGCGTGCACAGGAGCCGTTCGCGGGGGTTCAGCGTCGATTTCGAAGAGCACAGGGCGTACAGCCCGGGCGACGAGCTCCGGCACATCGACTGGAAGGCCTACGGAAAATTCGACCGCTACCTCGTGAAGCAATACGAGGACGAGACGAACCTCTACGCGCATCTCGTCGTCGACGCGAGCGCGTCGATGGATTTCGGCGACGGCCCCTTGGACAAGTGGGCGTATGCGGCCACGCTCTCCTCGGCGATGGCGCATTTGCTGCTGGGCCAGTCCGACTCGGTGGGTCTGGTGATCTCCTATGGAGCCGAAGACGCGCAGGTTCCGCCCAAATCCATCAGGAAACACCTGCTGACCCTGCTGGCGGGCCTTCAGGCGGCCAAACCCGCCGGGGGTACGGGAATCGCCCGTTCACTGCTTGCTCTGGCGGAACGCCTGAAGCGAAGGGGACTCGTCATCGTCGTTTCCGATTTGCTCGATGAACCCGAGGCCGTGGAAGAAGCGCTCAAACTCCTGTGCCTCAAGGGAAACGATGTCATCGTCTTTCACATTCTCGACAGCGTGGAACTCGATTTTCCCTTCGAAGGCCTCGCGAGGATGGACGACGCCGAGACGGACAGGAACATCACCGTGGAATGCGAGGTAGTGAAAAGGCCCTATCTCGGGCTGCTGACCGAGTTTCTTGAGCAAACGCGCGAACGGTGCGCCGACTTAGGGGTCGATTATCATCTCGTCTCGACGGCCGAGCCGCTGGACAGGGGTCTCATCCGCTTTCTGGCGTGGCGCAGCCGCTCCAGGGTATAGCGGGGCGTCCGGGGGAGAAGGGACTTGAGTTTTCAATTCTTGCATGCAGCGCTTCTCTGGGGGATGGGGCTCGTTTTTCTCCCCATCCTGATTCACCTGTTGCGGAGGCGCCTCGTCCGCAGATATCGGCTTCCCACTTTCGAGTTCCTGCTCAGAACGCAGCGCCGCATCACGAACCGCAGCAGGCTCAGAAACTGGATACTCCTGTTTCTCCGCGTGTGCGCCGTGGGAATCATCATCTTCCTGGCGTCGCGCCCTCTTCTCGAGACAGAAGGCGGTGTAACGGGCATTGGGTGGTTCCCCGTCCACACCGTCACCGTGATCGATAACTCGGCGAGCATGGCGTTCGAGACGGAAAAAGGCAGTCGGTTCGACGTGGCCAAGCGCGCCGTGAAGCGGATGATCGAGGACATGTCCGATGCGGATCGCATGAGCATCGCGACGACCGCCGGAGAACCGGTCGCCGCCCCGCTTGAGGAGTTGAAGCGCAGGGAGGCTCTCGCGGCCCTGGAGCGGGTCCGTCAAACCGACGCCAGGGGAACACCCGCCCGCGTCGTTCAGCATGCGCTCGAAAACGCATCGCCCAAGGCGGGGCGGAGGAACGTCGTCGTTTTCAGCGATTTCGCCCGGGGCGATTGGGAGTCGTTTCAGATTCGCAACCTCAAGCAATGGAACCCGCACGTTCACCTGCAGTTCGTGCGCGTGGCCCCCGAGTCCGGCGTGGAGGATCTGAGCTTCCAGAACGTGAAGATGAAGCCGTGGCCGCCCAAGGCGGGTTTTTCCTTCACCATCGGCGCGCGCGTCTTCAATCGCGGGGAGGAGAAGAAATCCAAGGTGCCCGTAGAGTTGTTCGTGGGCGAAGAACTGCAGGAAACGATTGAAGTCGACCTCGAGCCGAACGGGGCGAGCCCGGTGAGTTTTCGGGTGAATGCGCCTGAAAAGGGCGTGCTCTACGGACGTCTCGAATTGCCGGAGGACAACCTCCCGGCGACGAACCGGTTCTACTTCGCGGCGGGCATCGGAAAGCGCCTGCGCGCGCTGGTCATCGACGGGGACCCGAAGCGCGGTCTGCAGGACAGCGAGACCTTTTTCGTCGTCAACGCCCTGAGCGCGGCCCCATTGGGTGGGGAATCTCCGGTGCTGACGCGCGTCGTGGCTTCTTACGAACTGAACAACGTGCAGTGGGACGAGTACGACTACGTCATCGCCTGCAACCTGGGCCGCTGGCCCGAGCAGGCGAAGCAGGGGCTCAGGGGTTTCGTCGAAAAAGGCGGCGGGCTTTTCTGGGCCACGGGCGAGTTGTCGAGCGAAAAGGACGCAGGGCTCGGTTGGCTGCCGGCCACGACGGGAATACCCGTAACGCTGCGTCCGTCCCGGAACCTCAAGATCGCGCAAGGCGAGGAAACGCATCCGGCTTTCTCTTTCCTGGGGGCGAACGGCGAACGATTTTTCTCCGCTTTGCGTCTGGCCCGGATCACGCCGCTCGAACCTGCAAGAGGCGGACGGGCTTTGCTGGAGCTTCCGGACGGCGCCCCGATGCTCGTAGTCGGTTCGGTGGGTTCGGGGCAGGTGATGGTTTGGGGTTCCACGTGCGATCGGGACTGGACGGACCTCGCCGTGCGGCCCGTTTTCGTTCCCTTCATGCGGGGCGTCTCGGATTTTCTGGGCGGTACGCGGAAGGGCGTATCCTCATCCGCGGACGCAGGCGACGCGTTCGAAATCAGGGCGCCCATCCGGCGGGTCGGAGAGGCGATACAGATACGCGGTCCGGCTCAGGAAGAGCGCGCGATTCAATTCACGGAAAAAACACCGGGCATCGAAGCCGCACCCTCCGGGGGGCTCAGGCTGGGCAAGGCGGGAAGCGGCGCCGCCGTCGCCTACTACCGGGATGCCTGGCGCGCAGGCTTTTACCGCGTGCTCACGCCCGATGAAAGGCATTTCGTGGCCGTGAACGCGCCCGCATCCGAGGCGAAAATCTCTCCCGTCGAGATGAGCATCTTCAGGGAAAAGCTCGAGAAACTCGATGTGCGTGACTTGCCTGCGGACGACTCGGATCCGCTGCGTTCCATCTTGAGGCTCATCGACCTGGGCGTGCTTTTGTTTCTCGCACTGGGGGGGATATTCGTCGCCGAGGCGTTCCTGGCGGACAGGACTTGAAGGCGCCGGAAATGTGAAGCGGTTTTGCTCAGCAGGTTTGAATCGTTTTGTTCAATGGATTTGCGTGGCCCCGTGCCGCTCCACCCCAATCGGGGCGGAGCGGCTCGGGCGGACGGGACCACTGGAACTTTCCCTTGGAACCATATGATTTTGAAGGCTATACATCGCCTGCCATTTCCATACCCCATTCTCACACAAAAGCGGGCATGATATCAAGTCTAAAATGCCTCAAGCGCGAGGTAGCCGCTTTTTCGTAAGCGCTTATGTGGTAACATATTGAGTAACCTCTCGAAAATAATGCTTAAGCTGTTGATATTAGGAGGATAATTTCTTTATGAGCATATCCCGGGATGAAATTCTGGCCCGCCTGCGGGCCGAGAGGGACGCGGGACGCGCCGTCTACGATGCGCTCTGCGGGAGCGGCATCACGGCGAAATTCGCCGCGCGCGGCGGAGCGGACCTCGTCACCACCTTCAATCTCGCCTACTACCGGATGCAGGGTCTGAGTTCGATGGCGGGCTATCTGCCCATCGGAGACGCGAACGCCATCACCCTCGAACTGGGCGAGCGCTCCATCTTGAACGTGGTGCGGGAATGCCCCGTCATCGCGGGCCTGCTGGGCGCGGACCCCACAAGGGATATGTTCAGGTTCGTCGACAGAATCGAGGCGGCGGGCTTCCACGGGGTGATGAACTGCCCGACCGTCGCTCTTATCGACGGGAACTTCAGAAAAGACCTGGAAGAAACCGGCATGGGCTTTTCGAAAGAAGTGGACGTCCTGGGCTACGCGAGCCGCAAGGGCATGTTCACCAAAGCGTTCACGACCACGCCGGATGAGGCCCTCGCCATGGCGGAGGCGGGCGTGGACAACATCATCATCCACTTCGGGAACAGTTCGGGCGGCTCCATCGGTTCCAGGACGGTGATGCCGCTCGATGAGGCCGCGCAGCGGGCGGCGGCCATCTTCGACGCCCTGTTGCCGAAATACGAGGAGAGAATCTTCACCTGTCATGGGGGCGCGATAGAAACGCCCGCCGACTTCGAGAGGCTTCTCGACCTGGAGAGCCGCTTCGACGGCTACGTGGGCGGTTCTTCCGCCGAGCGCTTTCCGGTGGAGGAGGCCGTGCCAAAGGCGGCGCAGGGCTTCAAGTCGGTGAGGCTTCGGAAATAGGCGCGATCAAGCCGGGACGTGTTCTTTCAGAAGGCCGATTTTCTCGGGTAAGGGAAAAATGTCGAATCCGGGTGCAGCCATATTGGTGACGATGGACAGCAAGGGGGCGGAGGCGCGCTTTCTGGCGAATGCGCTGGAAGAGCGCGGCGTCCGGCCTCTGCTGGTCGACTTGTCCTGCAGGCCGCACGAAGCGGGCGGGGCGGACGTCACCGGCGCCCAGGTAGCAGCTGCGGCGGGGCGAAGCTGGGACGATCTGGCCCGTATGGAGAGAAACGCCGCCTCGGAAATCATGATGGAAGGCGGGAGGCGGATTATAGCCGAAAAATTCCAGGAAGGTGAAATTCACGGCGCGGTCGGCCTCGGCGGTGCGAACGGCACCTCGATGGCCTGCGCGATCATGCGCGCGCTGCCGCCTCTCGCGCCCAAGGTGATGGTGAGCGTCGTCGCCGCCACGGCGGCCGTGCAGTGGTACGTGGCCGAGAGCGACATCATCATGTTTCCCTCTATCGGCGATATATCCCTGAACCGCATCACGCGCGGGGTGCTGAAGAACGCGGCTCTCGCTCTCGCGGGGATGGTGAAGCGAGAGGGTGCGGCGGAAATGAGCGATAGCACTGCGCCGCCCCTCATCGGGGTGTCCTCCTTCGGCGGCACGGCGGCTTGCGTCGAGCGCGTCGAGAAGCGGCTCACGGAGGCGGGCTATGAGGTTATTTTCTTCCATGCTTCGGGACCCGGCGGCCGCGCGCTCGAATCCCTGGCCGGGCTGGGCGAGTTGGCAGGCGTGGTGGACGTCACCACGCATGAACTCACGGACCTGCTCGTGGACGGCGTGTACAGCGCGGGCGCGGGCAGGCTCGAGGCGGCGGGCGCCGCAGGGATACCGCAAGTTGTGGTGCCGGGGGCACTCGACCACGCGAATTTCTGGACGGGCCAGGTACCCGGGAAATATCGGGAGAGAGCGTTCTTCCAGTACAACGCCCAGAACCTCCTCATGCGCACCAACAGGGAGGAGTTCGAGGCCCTGGGCGTCCTGATGGCGGAAAAGCTCAACCGCGCCAGGGGGCCCCTCTCCGTATTGATACCCGCGAGAGGCTACAGCGAGCACACCAAGCGAAAGGCCCACGACCTGGAAGGGCGCGAGGCGGGCGATTGGCGTCAGCCCGAGGTGGACGCCGCCTTTGCGGCTTCGCTCGCGGAGAATCTCAAGACGGGAGAGATCATCACGCTCGATCTCCACATCAACGATACGGCTTTCGCCGATGCGTGCGCGGACAAGATGATAGAGATGCTCGCGCGGGGCGGATAGATCGGGGCGCTCCCTGGCGGGTCTGTTGAAAAAGACCTCTCCGCCTCATCCTGAGTAGCGGCGAAGCCGCGTATCGAAGGATGTCCTCTCGCCCGGTGCGAGGCGCTCGACTCCCCTCGCCCTTCGATACGCCGCCTACGGCGGCTACTCAGGGTGAGGGAGGTGGAGGCACGGCAAGGAGGGCAACCCCTCACGGCGTGCGTGGACGCGATGGTTTCGTAGGGACAGGCCTCCGTGCCTGTCCTGATTGTAACCATCCTGCAAAAGGACAACCACGGAGGGTTGTCCCTACGATTGCAGAAAATCGCCATCACGCTCTGCAACGGACTTCTTCAACACCTCCAACGCGGGGAGTGTTTTACCCCCAAATGTTTTAAGATGCGCGCGTCAATTTTTTTCTCTTCAAATCATGGACCTGGAAGGACGATTCAAATGGCGGGGAACATCGCGGAAGAACGCCACGAGACCGACGTGTTGATCGTGGGCGGGGGCGCGGCGGGCACGATGGCCGCCTTCGAGTGCGCGCAGGCGGGCGTGAGCGTTATCCAGGCCACAAAGGGCAGGGCGACCAGCGGCACGACCACGGTGGCGCGGGGCGGGTTTGCCGCGGCGATGGCGCCGGGCGACAGCCCCGAGCTTCATCTGCAGGAAATCCTGAAATACGGAGGCGAACTCATTGACCCCGAACTGGCGAGAACCTGGGTGTACGACATCATCGACGTGGTGCATGACCTGCGCGAGTGGGGTGCGGAGTTCATCACGGACGATAAGGGTGACCTGGACCTCAAGATGTTCCCGAGCCACACTTATCCGCGCGCCCTGCACCACCACGACACCACCGGCAACATGGTCACCAAAGTGCTCTCCAAAAGGCTCAGGGGCGACGCCCGCATCGGCCAGCATCCCCATACGGCCATCGTGGACCTCATTACGGAGGAAGGCCGCGTCATCGGCGCATGGGGGGTGGATTACTCGCGCGGCTGCCTCATGGTCTACGCCGCGCGCGAGGTGATTCTGGCCACCGGCGGCGGGAGCGGACTTTTCTACGTGAACGACAACCCGCCGCAGGTGACGGGCGACGGCTACGTGCTGGGCTTCCGGGCAGGCGCCTCTCTGCTGGGGGTCGAGATGATCGATTTTCAGGCCATGTGCTGCGCGCCCGAGGAGCTTTTCGGCTTCGCGCCCCATCCCACGGGATTCATCAACGCGGGCGCGATTTTCCTGAACCAGGAGGGCGAGGCGTTCCTGAAGCGCTATTTCCCGGACACGGCGGAGAAGAGTACGCGCAGCGAGGTCATCCTCGCCATGGCGAAGGAGATTCACGCAGGAAGGGCGGGCCTCACGGGCGGCATCTACATGGACGCCACCCGGGTCCCGATGGAGACCATCCAGAGACAGATTCCCCACGTGTACAAGACCTGCCTCTCGCGCGGCATCGACATCACCAAGACGCCGCTCGAGGTGGCTCCGGGTAGCCACACCTGGCTCGGTGGGCTTGAGATCGACGTTAATGGAAAAACGCGCGTGCCCGGCCTTTGGGCCGCGGGCGAGACGGGGGGCGGCATTCATGGCGGCAACCGAATCGGCGGCTCCGCGCTTTCGGCCTCGCTGGTCTACGGGAGGCGGGCCGGGCGGGCTGTCTGCGCACAGGTGAAAGCGAGCGGACGGGATAAGCCGGCCATATTCGGCGGCATTCCCGAGGCGGAGCGCGCCTGGCTGGAAGCGCTCATCGACCGCGAAGAGGGGCCGCCCCAGAAGGACGTGCGGATGCGCTGCAGGATGCTCGCGCACGAGAAGCTCGGCCCCATCCGGGACGCCGGGGGCTGCCGGGACGCGCTGGATGAATATGCGCGCATCGAGAATGAGGATATCCTCCACATGCGCCTCGATGACGGCGCGCGCGCCTCGGAGAAAACGAAAGGCCAGGAACTCGAAAGCGCGCTCTCGGTCCGGAACCTCGCGCTTCTGGGAAAGCTCCTCGCCACCGCCGCCCTGAGCAGGAAAGAGAGCCGGGGGGCGCATTTCCGGCTGGATTATCCCGAGACGGACGAGGCGAACTGCAGTTTCGTCACGCGCCTCACGCGCGGAGAGGCAGGTGAAATTTTATTCGATGAGGACCCGCTCAAGACATATACGCCCGCGACGGCCCGGGAATAGGCGCGGGTAGAGGAGAGGAACCAGGACATGGCGCAGGTGAAAGTTGGCGTGGTTGGTTTGGGGAACATGGGGCGCGGCGTCGCAGGCAATCTGCACAAGGCGAAAACCCCCTTGATGGTCTGGGACGTGATGCCCGAGGCGAGAGCGCCTTGGGAGAGAAAGCGGGGCGTGGAGGTTCTCGATCCCGGTGAGATGGCGGGCCAGGCGGGCGTCATCATCTTCGTGGTCCCCGGATCGCCGGAAATCGAAGAAGCGCTCAAGGGAAGAGGGGGCGTGCTGGCGAACGCGCGCAAGAATCTCGTGGTCTATGACTTCACGAGCTCGGACCCCGCCGTGAGCCGCAGAATCGCCCGCCGCGCGAAGGCGAAGGGCGTGGCCTTTCTCGACGCCGGCATGAGCGGCGGGGCGACGGGCGCGGCCGCGGGCACGCTGACGCTCATGATAGGCGGGGACGAGCGGGCATACCGCCGCACGAAGCGCTTCTTGACCCCCATCGCGGACAACCTCTTCTATCTGGGCGAGAGCGGCGCGGGCCACGCCATGAAGCTGATCCACAACATGGT
>WTGD01000057.1 GCA_011523725.1 Nitrospinota bacterium | reverse complement strand
GCATTCCTCGAGCCAGTCCTTCCAGGCGAAGAACTCGGAGCGGTCTTTTACCCGAAATGCGAAATGATGCAACCCCAGGTCCTTCACGGGGCCCTGATCGTCGGTTTTCATCTCTTTGAGGGCGGGCTGCTCCCCGGTGTGATATACTAGGTTCAAATCGTGATGAAGCGCGCTGCAGCGCAGGAAGCAAAGACCCGCGTTGATGGTCGGGTGCTCGCCGGGGTCGTGACGCTCCGAAAGCGTGAAACCGAGAATCTCGGTGTAGAATCTCAGGGATTCCTCGATGTCGGACACCTTGACGGCGACGTGCTGGAGTTCTTCGAAAGAGGTTTCCGGTCGGGGCATCGTGCGTTCTCCTTGATTTTCTTTGGTATCGCGGCGCGCTGTTCTTCGCCGGGGTCAATACTAGCGCAACTTTTCCGCAGGAGAAACACTGTTTGAGCCGCTTGAATGGAAAAAGAGCGCTCGTGACGGGCGCATCGCGCGGAATCGGCGAATGCGTGGCGCATCGCTTCGCGGCCGAGGGAGCGCGCCTGTATCTGGCCGCCGATGGAACGGGGGAGGAACTCGATAACGTCGCGCGCGAATGCGAGGCGGCCGGAGGCTCGGCCGCATACGGGATCTTCGATCTGGCCGAAGAAGGCGCCGCCGAGCAAATGGTGGAGGCCGCAGCAAGCGCCCTGGGCGGGGTCGACGTTCTCGTGAACAACGCAGGGGTTCGCGCGAGCAGGCCGTTCGGGACTTTCTCGTATGAAGATTTCGGCCGCGTGGTCGCTGTGAACCTGCGCGCCCCTTTTTTCGCGAGCCAGGCCGCCCTGCCGCTCATGCGCGAGGCGGGCGGCGGGCGAATCATTCACGTTGCGAGCCAGCTGGGCTCCGTGGCGGCGCGCAATACCGCGCTCTACAGCGCGACCAAGGCGGCGCTGATCCAGCTCACGCGCTCCATGGCGCTCGAACTCGCCGGCGAGAACATTCTCGTGAACGCCGTCAGCCCGGGGCCTACGGCGACGGAGTATTTGAAGAAACACGCCTACAAGACGCCCGAGGAGCGCGCCCAGCGCCTGGGAACCGTGCCGATGGGGCGCTTCGGCGAGCCGGCCGAGATAGCGAACGCCGTGCTGTTCCTCGCTTCAGAAGATGCTTCTTTCGTGCACGGGCATAACCTCGTGGTGGACGGCGGCTACATTATTCATTGATGATGCGGGGCCGGGATTTTTCGGGGAGGTTGTGCGCGGAAATACCCGGGCCGTCATGAATCAGTAGGCGCGGTTCGTGAATCGCCCCTACGGGTTTTTCGTATTTCAACCGGCGGGTGAGGGCCGCTCCCTTGCCGCCGCATTCAAAAGGAGCTTGAGCCGTGAGCATGAAAGTGGGAGTCGTGGGTTTGGGCGTCATGGGCGGCGCGTTTTCGGGCCACATGCTGGACGCCGGCATGGAAGTGGCGGGCTACGACCCGCTCGATGCGATGTACGAGAAATTCGAGGGCAGGAACCTGCGCCGGGCATCCTCGCCCGCGGACGCCGCCAGCGGGGCCGACCTGGTGATTACCTCGCTCCCGAACTAAAGGGTCGTGGAAGAGGCGGTGACGGGCGAGGGGGGCGTTCTGGAGGGGATTTCCTCCGGCGGCATCATCGCCGACATGAGCACGGTCCCGCCCAAATTTTCCAAGGAAATGGCCGGAAAAGCGGGTGAGAAGGGCGTGAACTGGCTCGATTGCCCCGTGAGCGGCGTGGGCAAGCAGGCGGCCGTGAAGGACCTGGTGGTGATGGTCGCAGGCCCCAGGCCCGCATACGAGAAGGCGAAACCGGCCTTCGACGCCATCGGAAAGAAGACGATTTTCGTGAGCGAGCAAAACGGGCTCGCCGCCCAGCTCAAGCTCGTGGTGAACCTGGTGCTCTTCATCAACATGGCGGGGGCGTGCGAAGGCCTCACGCTCGGCCTCAAGGCGGGGATCCCCGAAGACGTCATGCTGGAGACGCTATGCTCGGGCGCCGCCGGTTCGAACGTGCTCGAGGTTCGCGGCAAGGACATGCTGGCCGGGAATTTTCCCGAATCCGGCCCGATATGGATCGTGCTGAAGGACCTGGAATGCGCCATCGACTCCGCCAAGGACCTGGACGTGCCCGTGCCGCTCGGCGGCCTGCTGGAACACCTCTACATGGCCCAGAGAAGCAAGGGCCGGCAGCATGAGGACGGCAGCTCGATTTTCCGCATTTACCAGGAATTGGCGAACATCGCTTGATGCCGAACCGGAGGAGAGGCGCTCCGGCGCTCAGGAGGGCGGGCCCGGTCTCTCGCCGCCTGTATGGTGTGAATCCGCGTCTTCACAATAACGCCGGGTGAGCAGGCTGGAGCGATAGTATACTTTAGCTATTCATTGAAACTGATTGAAATATAACTATTTTTCAATTTAGAAATAAGGCATTCTTTAGCCTCACTAACGGGTACTTCCTAACCGATGACGGATGAACGGATAATCTGACGCAGTTCCTCGTCGTTCAGCGCGGCCATTTGCTCGAACGTGATGAGGGCCGTGGTATCCGGGTCGCCCCGCTCTCCCCACCAGAGCCGGAAACTCTTCTCCTGGTAGCTGTAGCGGATGTCGGCATCGACGCCCTCGATCTCTCCGGCCAGAATGCCGCTGATGCGCTCGGCCATGATGCGGCTGTATTTTCTTTGCGCTTCGATGTCTTCCACGAAAGCGTCTCCCCATCTTTTTCGGTGATTTTCAATGAAGCGATGCGCTGGACGGCTTCTTTTCATCCCACGAATCGCCGCTTTTTCGCTTCTTTCAAGCCTCTCCTGCTATTACCAGAAGTCGGGACCTCATGAAAGCCTACAGGTGATACGTCTTCCCCTCTTCGAGCACTTCGATTCTCGGCTCATTCAGCGCCTCGATTTCCGCCGTCGTCTCGTCATGGTACTGGGCCTTGATGTGAAAGATGTAGACGGGAACGTCAGGCGGCATTTTCCGCATCTCCGCATGGAGCATGGCGGGGGTCAAGTGCCTCGTCAGGCGCGCGAGTTCCTCCATCGCGTTCGGGAACGATACCTCGGTGATGATGGCGCGCAGGTCGTCCGCTTCGACGGCCCCCCGCCAGATGGCCTCGGTCGGCCCCGTGTCGCTGGTGTAGAGCAGCGCGCTATTTCCGTCCTGAATGATGAAGCCGAAAGTCGTCCCCTTGTGGTCGACCTCATAGGGGGTAATACGGATGCCACCCAGGGAGCGGGTTTCCATCTCCTCGATCGAGGAGAAATCGAGTATCGGGGTGTCCTCGTGGCAAATCTCGCAAAAATCCGGCCAGACGGCGTTGTTGAAGATGGATTTCTGGATCTGCTCCAGCACGTCGCGCGCGCCGATGACTTTGAGCGAATCCTCCCGCAGGCCGAAGATGTTGTCGGCGAGGTAGGGCAGTTCCGCGATGTGATCCAGATGCGCGTGAGAGACCACGACGCCGGTGAGCTTGGCCTGTTCCTCGATGGTGAGGCCCGACGCGGCCGAACCCCCCTCGAGCAGCAACTCTTCGTTGATGAGGAAAGACGTCAGATGACATCCGGGCGCTTTGCCGCCCGCGCAGCCCAACACACGGAATTGGATGGCCTCTCCTCCGCCTGAAGCGTCGTAATTATTAAGAAAATTTCTTTTCCGTCTGGATTATAGGCACAGCCGAATCGTCTTGGGAAGATGTTTTTCCTAAACCGCTTCCCACCTCCCGCTTTTGGAGCGTCTGCGCTTTCCGAAATCATCCATCTGCGCAACGGTGGAGGCGGGGAAGATGGGGCCGTCCGTACAAACGCGCCAGCCCGAGCAGGTGCATTGCCCGCACAGGCCGACGGCGCACTTCATATACCGCTCGACCGCGAAGTATGTCCGCTCGGCAGGGAGTTTCGGCAGGCACGCGGCCATCATCCGCTCGGGCCCGCAGACGGCGTAGCTCTCCGCCTCGACGGGCAGGAGTTCCGTCACCAGTCCTTTGTGCCCCAGGGCGCCGTCCTCGGTGGCGACGTGGACGGGGCCGAGTGCCCTGAACTCCTCATAGAAGAGAATCTCGTCCGCCGTGCGCCCGCCGAGGACGAACGAAGGATCCTCGGAAGCGAGGGCGAGCAGCCTCAGTTCCGCAATCCCCACGCCGCCGCCGATGAGAGCGGGCCGCTTGAGGGGCGGATAACCCTGACCCAGGGGGCCGCGCAGCCCGATTTCGTCTCCCGGTTCCAGGGCGGCCAGTTTTTCGGTGAACTCTCCCGCTTTTTTCACGGTGACGGCGTTGGGGTAGGAGAGCGTGAAGGGCTTTTCTCCCAGGCGCGGCAGCCAGACCATCATGAACTGCCCCGGCTGAGATTCAATCTCCTTGTCGAAGAAAATCGTGTGCGTCCAATCGCTTTCCCGGTGATTCTCCACGACCCTGAAAACGCTACGCATGGCCGCCTCCCTCCGCCGTACGATGCGCGGCGCCGATGAGGGCGGACATGGGCTCGCCATCCAGATATTCCTGAATCCCCTCCCAGATATCCCGGGTGAGGGCCGCGGCCTCGTGCGTGCTCTTTCGCATGAAGGCGGTGCCGACTCCCAGCACGCCGGCGCCCGCGAGTATGTATTCCACCGCGTCCTCCCAGGTTTCGATGCCCCCGTATGCGACGATGGGGCAGCGAAAGCGCGCGTAGGCCTCATACGTCATGCGCAGGTTGATGGGCTTGAGCGCCGGGCCGCTGATGCCGCCTGTCGTGCCCGCGAGGATCGCCGCGCGGCTCCGGATGTCCACGGCCAGCCCCGGTCCCAGGGTGTTGCCGCAGCCCAGGGCGTCCGCACCCGCTTCCAGGCAGGAGTCTGCCACGGCGAGGTAGTCGCTGTTGGGCGAGAGCTTGGCGATGACGGGCTTGTCCGTCTCGTCGCGCACGCGCTCGATGACTTCGGCGGAGAGGGCGGGGTTCTGGCCGATGCTCTCCATGATGGTCTGCTCGCCCGGCTCCTTGTTGGGACAGCCCAGGTTCACCTCGATGGCGTCGCCGAACCTCGACATCCGGCGCGTGACTCCGGCGAACTCCCGCGCGTCTCCGCCATACACCGACACGATGAGCTTCGCCTTCTTGAGCTTTATCTCTTCCAGGTCGCGCTCCCAGTCCTCAGCGCTTTGGGTCGGAAGCGCGAGGGAGTTGAGCACCGCGCCATCGGGGGGGTATACGACCACCGGGTTGTCGTTGCCCGGCTTCTCACGGGGGCCGACCGACTTCGTGACGTAGCCGCCCAGGCAGGCGCCCGCGCTCTCGAAAGCGGTGAAGACTTCCGGGTAGCTCAGGATGCCGCTGGCGTTGATCAGGGGCGGGTCGATCCTGGGGAGCGGTATCACGGTCTGCTGCCTCAGCCGGGGTGGAATGGGCGGGCGGACGGGCTCGATGGATGAAGTATAGTGGGAACGGCGGCTCAAGCCAACATGAAATGAGCAGAATCCGCATCTCTCGTCCCTGCGGCGTACCGGATTATTGCAAAATGCCCGAAATGGTGGTCTAAATGGCTTTGCTCGCCCGACTCATGGGTGGAGACGGAAGCGTTTTTTCAAGATCGCAAGGCGTGGCCTTGCGTTGAGAGGGAAAATCCCGTGGTCGCCATATTGATCGCCTGCTATCTCGTGGCTGCGCTCACGCACCTGTACCTGCTCTGCACGGGCAGATCCGGGGGCGTCGTCTACGGGGTCGGGGCGCTTCTTGTCGGATTCGCCCTTCATACCCTGATGGTGGGGGTGAGCTTCGCCTCCGGCACACCGGAGGGATGGAGCGCGTGGCTGAGCGGCATGGCGTGGGTGATCATCCTGATGTACCTGATCGTCTACGCGCGCTACCGCGACATCGCCCTGGGCGGTTTCGCCGTGCCCGCCGCGTTCATTCTTGAGGGCTACGCCGCCGCTTTTCCCGGCGTGTGGGGGGCCGGCTCGGTCGCCGTGCAGGGCTATCTGCTCAAGGGCCACGCCGTGCTGGCGCTGTTGAGCTGGGGCGCGTTCTTTCTGCTCTTCGCTTCGGCGCTCATGTATCTCGTGCAATCCCAGCAGCTGAAATCCCGAAGACCGAACGCCTGGCTGCATCGGCTGCCCTCGCTCGACATCCTGGACGATCTGAACCACAAGATTCTCTACTTCGGCTTCGCGTTCCTGACGGCGAGCCTGCTGCTCGGCTCGATGTGGGCGAAATCGCGCCACGGCGCCTACTGGAGCCTCGACCCGGTGCGCACCTGGCCGCTCATACTCATCTGGGGGGCGTACGGTCTCCTGCTCGTCTGCAGGCTCACCAGAAGCTGGAAGGGGAAGCGCTCCGCCGTTTTCTCGATGGTGGCCTTCTTCGCCGCGCTCCTCGCGCTGGTCGTCCATTTCCAGGGAGCGGGTTAGGAGATGTCCATCATTCTCGCCGGCGTGAGCCACCACAACACGCCGCTCAGCATTCGCGAGCGCCTCTATTTCCCGGAAGACCATATGACGGAGTGGCTCGACCGGCTGGCGGGCTACAGCGGGCTGGAGGAGCGCCTCATCCTCTCGACATGCAACCGGGTGGAAGTCTACAGCGCTGCGGAGGATTTCGACCAGGGCCTCGACGCGATCCACCGCTTTTTCCTGGAATCGCGTGACATCGGCGAGGATGAGCTGTACGCCCACCTCTACGTCCACCGCGAGGACGAGGCCACGCGGCATCTGTTCACCGTGGCGTCGAGCCTCGATTCCATGGTGGTGGGCGAGCCGCAGATTCTGGGTCAGGTGAAGGAAGCCTACCGGGTCGCCGAGGCCTCGGGCCACGCGGGCAAGGCGCTCACGAACCTCTTCTCCCGCGCGTTTCGCGTGGCGAAAAAGATTCGCGAACAAACGCCGATAGGCGAATCGCCGGTGTCGGTGAGTTCGGTCGCCGTGGATCTGGCCAAACGGATTTTCGGCTCCCTTGCGGGCAAGAACGTGCTCCTGCTCGGTGCGGGCGAGATGGGCGAGGCGGCGGCGAGGCACCTCAAGGCGAGCGGGGCCGACACCCTACGCGTGGCGAACAGGACGCTCGCGCGCGCCCAGGAGTTGGCGGCAAAACTCGGGGGACTTGCTGTGAGTTTCGATAATCTCGAAGGTGCGCTCATCGACGCCGACGTCGTCATCGCATCGACGGCCTCGCAGGGTTTCATACTTGAAAAGCCGATAGTTGCCTCTGCACTCGAACAGCGCCGCGACGCGCCCGTTTTCCTCATCGACATCGCCGTACCGAGGAACGTCGCGCCCGACGTGAACGACCTCGAAGACGCCTATCTCTACGACGTGGACGATCTGCAGTCCGTCGCGGCGGACAACCTGCGGGGCCGTGAGGCGATAGCCCGCGACGCGCGCGTGATACTCGAAAGCGAGGTGGAGACCTACCTCGCCCGCCAGAAGGCGGAGGAACTCAGGCATACCTTCGCGGCCATACGCTTCTTCGCGGAATCGATGCGCCGGGAGGAAGTCGAAAAAACCGTTCAAAGACTGCCCGAACTGGGCGAAAGCAGCCGCGATGCGCTCGACGCCATGACGAAGGCGCTGGTCAACAAGCTGCTCCACCATCCCTTCACCGTCTTGCGCCAGATGGCGGAAGAGGACGTGGAGGGCATTTCGGTCGAATCCGTCCAGAAACTCTTCGGCGTGGAGCCCGAGAGCGATGAAAGCTCCCCCGAGCCGCCGGCCGAATCGGACTGAACGATGAGCGATACGCTGCGCCTCGGTACGCGGGGCAGCGCGCTGGCGCGCGCGCAAACGGCGGGGGTGGCCGCGCGGCTTCAGGAGTTGAACCCCGGCCTCGCCGTGGAGGAAGTGATCGTCCGCACGCGGGGAGACGCCATGCTCGGTTCCCCGATTCACGAACTGGGCGGAAAGGGCCTTTTCGTCAAGGAGATCGAAGACGCTCTTTTGCGGGGCGAAATCGACGCCGCCGTCCATAGCCTGAAGGACCTCCCGAGCGAATTGCCCGAAGGCCTCATTCTGGCCTCGATTCCCAAGCGAGAAGAACCCTGGGACGCTTTGGTCTCACGCAATGGGGAATCGATTCGCGGCCTGGCGCCGGGCAGCAGAATCGGCACGAGCAGCTTGAGGAGGATCGCGCAGATCAGGCGCTACCGGAGCGATCTGGAAATCGTGGAATTGCGCGGAAACGTGGATACGCGCTTGGAAAAAGTGGCGGCGGGAGAGGCCGATGCCGCGGTCCTAGCACTTGCGGGCCTGAAACGCCTTGGACTGGGTGAGCGGGCGACCGAGTCGCTCGCGCCTGAACTCATGCTGCCCGCCGCGGGGCAGGGTGCGCTCGCCATCGAGACGAGAGTCGATGATGCGGCCACGCGCAGCCTGATGGAAAGACTGGAGCATCCGGTGACGAAACAAGCCGTGATGGCCGAGCGGGCCGTGATGGCGCGTCTGGAAGGAGGGTGCCAGCTGCCCCTCGCCGTCTTCGCCGAGATGCGAACGGCCGGATTCCAGATAAAAACCCGTCTCGCGAGCGTGGACGGGGAGCGCATGGTGGAAAAAGAACGAACGGGCCGGCCTGATGACGCGATGCGTCTGGCCGAAGAGCTTGCAGAGGACGTCCTCTCGAGCGGCGGGGCGGAGATTCTGAGGGATGCGCGATGAGTAACACTGAAATCGTGGACTTGGATGCACGACCGCTCAGGGGCAAGACGATCCTCGTCACGCGTCCCGAGGAGGGGGCCTCGCGCATGGGCGGGATGCTGGCGGATTTGGGGGCCTGCGTGCGCGTTGCGCCCATGATACGGATCACGGAGCCTGAGGATTGGACGCCCGTGGATGCGGCGATTCGCGCGCTGGATGCGTATCAGTGGATAATCTTCACGAGCGCGAACGGTCCAAAGTATCTGGCGAAAAGGTTTAGCGATTTGAGCGCTGCGCCCGAGGCGGTCCCCGCGGAAACGTCTATCCTGGCCGTCGGGCCGGCCACGGCCGCCGCGGTGGAGAAATATCTGGGGAGGACGCCCGACAAGGTAGCCGTTAAATATGTGGCGGAAGGCGTCGTCGATCTCTTTGAAGAGCGGAATATGGCGGGGGAGCGGGTTTTGCTGGCCCGGGCGAAAGAGGGTAGAGACGCCATCCCCAGGGCGCTTATGAAAATGGGGGCCTCCGTGGATGACGTGTCCGTCTATCAAACGATACCTATAGGTCGTGAGGCATTGCGCGAGGTATGGGGAGAGCTTGAAGCGGGAAAAATTGATATGCTTACCTTCACGAGTTCCTCCGCGCTCGATGGATTCATGCGGGCGGCGGGGGAGGAGACGGCGAAAGGGTGGATGGCGCGCGCGCTCGTGGCCTCCATCGGCCCTGTGACCAGCGCCACGGCGCGCAAGTGGGGCGTCGCGCCGGACGTGGAGGCCGCCGAATCGACGATTCCCGGGGTGGCGCGGGCCATCGTATCCTATTACGGAAAACCGGAACGAGGCGGGCAGGCCTCATGAATGGGAGTATAAACCGATGACGAGCAACGACGCCTTCACCCTCTCGGCGCTCCGGAGCGACGTGAAAAACCGCACGAGGCGCACGCGGGAGACGGCCGCCATGCGGCGCATGGTGCGCGAGACGAGTCTCTCCGTGGACAACCTCATCTACCCGATGTTCGTGGTCGAGGGCGAGAACATCAAGACCGAAATCTCCTCGATGCCCGGTCAATACCAGCTGTCCGTCGACCGGCTGGTGGCCGATTGCGCGGAAGTCGCCGCTCTGGACATTCCCGGCGTTATCCTGTTCGGCATCCCCGAGCACAAGGACGACGTCGCGAGCGAGGCCTACGCGGAAGAGGGCGTGGTGCAGAACGCGGTGCGCGCGCTGAAAGATGCCTATCCCGAGCTTTGCGTCATTACGGACGTTTGCCTTTGCGAATACATGGATCACGGCCATTGCGGGATCATCGAGGGGGAGAAGGTGCTGAACGACCCCACGCTCGAGCTTCTCGACAGGACGGCGGTGAGCCACGCGGAGGCGGGGGCGGACATCATCGCGCCCTCAGACATGATGGACGGGCGCGTCGGCACGATCCGCGCGGCCCTGGACGCAGGCGGGTTCGCCCAGACGCCCATCATGGCCTATTCGTCGAAATTCGCGAGCGCCTTTTACGGGCCCTTCCGCGAGGCGGCCGAGAGCGCACCCGCCTTCGGCGACAAGAAGACCTACCAGATGGACCCGGCCAACGCGCGTGAGGCCATGCGCGAAATCAGGCTCGACATCGAGGAGGGGGCGGACATCGTGATGGTGAAGCCCGCCCTCGTCTATCTCGACGTCATCGCCCGGGCGCGCGAGATCACGGACCTGCCTATCGCGGCTTATAACGTCTCGGGCGAATTCGCCATGCTGGCGGCGGCGTGCCGCAACGGTTGGCTCGACCCGGAGCGCGCTTTCATGGAAACCCTCACCTCCATCCGCCGCGCGGGGGCGGACATCATCCTCACCTACTTCGCCAAAGACGCCGCCAGAAGGCTCCGGGGGGACAAGGCGACACCGCTTTCGTGGATGTAGGGAGCTTTTGATAAGTCAATAATTGACAAAGTGCGCGATGGAGTATATTTTTATATTTGAACGAATGGTATATTTGAGTTGTTAAACCTCACGAGTTGGTACCGGACCCATGCTAACCGCCTTGTGGTATTTGCCTCACTGATAGAAAGGGTGACGCAATGGGTAAGAAAAAGAAGAAACAAAAAGTGATTGTGTATCGCTCCGGGATTCTGAATCACGAGGACGCTGCCAGATTTAAGAAAGCATGCGCAGAATATGTCAAGAAAGTTACCAAATCCAAAAAAACCGCGAGGGAGGCTCTTGTCAGGTTGGGGACCCACACGCCCGACGGACAACTTACCGAACGATTCAGGTAGAAATTGCACCGACTGACGACGACTTTCGTGCTTGGATACCACGGGTGTCGGAATTGGTCTTTGATCAGAATTACCAACTGACGAGAGAGAAAAAAACCACTCCCCCCTTGAGGGGGAGTCAGTGAAGCCGAGCGGTTTGTGCGAAGGCTGATGCGTGGGGGGTAAAAGCGATGCCCCCCGACGAGGAGTTGCGCAAACGCGATGGTTCTGTAGGGACAGGTCGCGACCTGTCCCTACGGTAAACAATTCGATGAGCGGGATTCTCTCCCCCTCGAGAGGGTTTTCGATATCCCTCCTCGTTCGGAATTGACCACCGCCGTCATTCCGGCGTCATCATCGTTTTGTTGTAGGGGTCGCATAGTATGCGACCCGGATTTTCACGCCTCCTGCGAACGGGCCGCATACTATGCGGCCCCTACACATCCCCTCGCATGGCGACCGTAGGGGCGGTTCGCGAACTGTGGGACAACCCCGAGGAGGGGTTGT
>WTGD01000147.1 GCA_011523725.1 Nitrospinota bacterium | reverse complement strand
GCCCTGGACGTCGGTGCTCATCATCTTCGAACTCACGCAGGACTACCACATCATTCTCGCGCTCATGGTGGCCAACGCCATATCCCTCGCACTCGCGAGATACTGGCACCCCGAACCGATATACAGCGCGCTCTCCTCCCAGGACGGGGTCGCCCTGCCTGATTATGAAACCGAACACCTCCTGCATGAGATCCACGTATCGGACGCCATGATCAGCGACGTCATCACCCTGCCCGAGGACATCACGATCCAAGAGGCCATCGAGAGAACGAGGGGCAGCGCCATCAGCGGATATCCCGTCCTGAACGCGAGCGGGAAGCTCTCCGGCATGGCGAGCAACTACGACTTCAGCCAGGCGCAGGCGGCGGGCATCCTGCAAAAACCCTTGCGCGAGATAGCCAAGAAGAAATACATCATGCATGCGCACCCGGACCAATCGCTCGATTCGGTGATGGCCAAACTCGGCGACAGGCGCATCTCGCGCCTGCCCGTAGTGAGCCGCGAGGACCCGACCGAGCTTTTGGGAATCATCACCGCCGAGGACGTGATCCACGCCTTCGGCAAGGTGTGGCACGAGCAGCAGCACCACCAGCACGACTTCGACTAAGCGCCGGCTCCAAAACGCTTTGCAGATGGAGTGAATATTTTAATATGATGAACCGGAGAGAAACCCTTGGGTTCACGCTCGGGAGGGTCGCACTTCTAACAAAGAGGAACCCGGCATCGGGGTGCCGGAAACGAGAAGATGAACACGCAACATCTGTCCACCCTGCCCTCAAGCGGCCAGCCGACTTGGCTGAAAAAGGTTTTCCAGGCGGGTCTCCGGCTCGCCTTCGGCGGAGTCGACGTCCACGGCATGCACAACGTGCCGCCCGACGGTCCGCTGATCGTCGCCTCGAATCACAGAAGCTACCTCGACCCCATGATCCTCGCCTCATTCCTGCCGAGGCGGGTGTATCACATGGCCAAGCGGGAATTGTTCCGCAACCCCCTGTTCGCGAAGCTCATCACCTACTTCGGCGCCTTCCCGGTGGACAGGGAGGGAACGGCGCGCGCCAGCACCTTCCGGATGGCGCGTACACTCCTGGGCCTGGACGGAGCGGTGGTGATATTTCCCGAGGGCGGCATCGTGAATTCGACGGCCGAGGTGGAGGTGAAAGAAGGCGTCGCCACTCTCGCCGCCATCAGCCGCGCACCCGTTCTTCCGGTCTATATGGCGGGATCCAATACGCTGATCAGCCCGCGGGGTATCCTCAACCCCTGGCTCGTCATTCGGGTGGGAGAACTCATCCCGCCGCCACAGGAGAGAAACAGCAGGGAATACCGCAGGAAATTCGCTCAAAGCATCGTGGATGCAATTCTGAAGCTCGAGGCGGATTATCTGGCCGCAAGAGGTGGAAGCTAGAAACAAAGGGATGAGGTATAACGCCAGGAGGGTATTTCGCCGCCATCCCGCTAAACAGGCACATTTAACCGCGCGCCCTGAAAATAAAACCCCGCCACCTGTGCCGGGTGACGGGGCTTTGATTTGAAAGGTTTTCAAGGCATAGGCGGCTCTCCCGCCTCAAATGCCCCACAATTCAAACAGGAACCTCAGAGGTCCCGGACCAAAAGACCTAGAAGCTATACTGAAAACCCAGCTGGAGGCGCGTCGCGTCGCCCTTTCTACCGTCGTTGGTCTCGCGCCAGCCCTGGATCAACTCCGCACCTACCCTCGTCTTGGGTGCTGGAGACCACCAGATGTTGGCGTGGAGCGTTCGGAGCGATTGGCTGAGGTCCGGAAACGCCGCCGGATCCTCGAAATCGCTCTCGACCCAGCCGTAATATACACCTGAACTCCAGGCGCTGCTCCAGTTGTGCGTGAGGCCGACGAAACCGCCCATGGAATCGAGAGCTTCCAGTTCGTCGTTCGCACCCAGGATGGCGGCGGCGGGCGCTCCTATCATGTAGTTTCCCAAACCACCCTGGCCGACGTTGAAAGTTCCCCACAGGCGGGTGTCCTTGCCCAAGCCGACGTTCGCGCCGACGTGCAAGGCGGAGATTGCGAGGTTTTCCTCCACTGCGCCTTCCTCGTATCGAACCTGTCCCAGCAGGCCCGACAAGTTAATCGCGCCCCAGCTCGTTTTCAGGCGCAAAGCCGCCAGAAAGTTCGGGAGGCGATCTTGGGATGACGTATTCCCGCCAGCCATCAAAATAGTCGGGGCGCCGGGATCCTCGAGTGCAACCTGGGCAGTGAGGTTCTTCCCCATGGACGAAGTATAACGAAGCTGAGAAAAGCGCTGGGCGACCACGCCGACCGGACCTTCGAAGTCAACCGTGTCGGCGTAGGTATTCTCATCCCCCAAGATCGTCCAGGTCTGGCCGGCGAGCATCGGTCCCAACGAAGCGTAGGCATGGCGAAGGCGCAGAGGGGAGCCTGCGTTGTAGTAGAAATCGGTTTCGATTCGGGTCTTGAGTCCTCCCATCTTCGTTGGCGTCAGGCTGTCGAAGCGCAGTCGCGTCTGCCTTGCGTGCAAGGAGGATTTTTGCTGAGTTTTTTCTCCATCAAGGGGGATGCCGCTCGCCCCACCTCCGTAATCGTAGCCGAAAAAGGAATCGCCAAAATCCTTGTCAAAATCGTAGATCGCGTCGAGCTTGACGTAGCCGCTGAAAGAGACCGAAGTGTTGCTCCCTGGCATCTTCCAGGAACCCGGAAAATCGCCCGTGGCCACGGCTTTTTTCTGGGCGGCCTCCTGGGCGGCCATCATATCGGCCTTCATCTTCTTCTCTCGGGCTTCGAGAGCTTCGAGCCGCTCCATGAGCGATTTGATTTGCGCCTTGATTTCGTCGATCTCCCCCCCGACGGCCGGTGCAACCGTCAAGGCAAGGGCAATGATCAAACTAATAAGCCCAACACCGACACGATTCATGCTATTGCGTTTCATACCTCACCCCCTCGTGAAAGATTTGAAGAACACCACGGCAAGAGGTGCCACAAGCATACCCACTGCCTCCGACCGGATGGTTTCGCTTTCTTGACGAACAATCTGGAGGATAGAACCTTTCATCGCTTGCCGGAGTGAAAGATTCATCTATGGCTCGACTTACGGGGCCGGAATTTTCACGCAGTCCCATATCGAGACAGGAACCTGAGCCTTGAGCTCAGGACACGCCCAGCGCCTTCAGGATGGTTCGCCGGATCAGGACGGGCGTCACCTGCCGCCTGTAGTCGCCGCTCGCGCGGATGTCGGTCAAAGGATCGAGGTCATCGAGCGAATCCGCCAGCACGGCGTCGATGTTCTCCTGGTTGAGCTCCTTGCCTTTCAAACCCTCTTCCACCGCCGTGAGGCGCCTGAATATGGCCTCCACGCCGCCCAGGCCGATTCTCACCTCCCTGGCCGTTTTGCCGTCTTCTTCGGTAAGCACCGCGGTGGAAACGGAGACGCAGGGTTTATCCTCTTTCGAGCGCGTGGTGAAGCGCGTGCACGCCGTCTGGAATCCGTCGGGAAGCGGGTCGACCTCGATCGAGCACAACAACTCATCCTCATCCAGGGCGCACTCGTAATACCCCGTCCAGAACTCCGTCGCGGGAACCACGCGCTCCGTTCCATCCGCCTTCCTGGTGTTCATCCGGGCCTCAAGGGCAAGAAAAGCGCCCGGCGGATCGGAAGCCGGTTCCGCAAAACACAGGTTGCCGCCTACGGTTCCCTGGCTTCGGATGCGAATCGTGGCCACGTTGTGGAAAATATCCGCGAGGAGCGGAAAGCGCTCCTGAACGAGCGGGGAGGTTTCGATTTTGCGGTGCACCGTCTTCGCCCCGATACGGACGCCGCCGTTTTCGGTCTCTTCGATGAAATCTAGATCGTTCGCCCCTGCGATATCAATCAACACATCGGGTTCGTACACCCCCGATTTCATGAGAATCGAGAGGGCCACGCCGCCTGCGAACACTTTCCCGTCGTCGCCATGCTCCTTCAGGGCGGCGAGTGTTTCCTCCGCGCTGTTCGCGGGTAGATGCCGAAAAGCCATTTTTTCTCCCCTCTCCTCGTTATTCGCCGTTTTTCTCGTTCAACGCGTTCAGCACCTTCTCCGGCGTTATCGGCAGCGACGTGATCCGCACGCCCACGGCGTCATAGATCGCGTTGCCTATCGCCGCCGATGTTCCCAGTTGCGCCATCTCGCCCAACCCTTTCGCCCCGTAAGGCCCCGAGGGGTTCTCCGTCTCGATGAGCACGGCTTCGAGTTCTGGCAAATCCTGGGTCGTGGGCATTTTGTAGTCGAGCCAGTTCGCGTTCACCGGCATGCCGTCTTCACACTCGAAATCCTCCATCATGGCGTAGCCCACGCCCATCAGTGCGCCGCCGTCCAGCTGGCCCTGCGCGCCGGCGGGGTTCACGGTGGTTCCGCAGTCGTTCGTGCTGATGACGCGCAACACCTCGAACGCGCCGGTTTCGGTGTCTACTTCCACTTCCGCCACCTTGGCGCCGTAGGCGTACGCGGCGGACCAGTTCCCATAGCCCGTCACGGGGTCGGGCGTCTCGCTCGGCGAGTCGTAGGAAGACGCCGTGTAAACGGCCTCGCTGCCCTCTTTTTCATACAGCTTCATGTAGGCTTCGCTGTGAGTCACCACACGCTCGGGAGAGCTGGTGACGAAAATCTTGCCCTCGCGCGCGTCGAGGTCGTTCGGGTCGCATTCGAGCAGTTCCGCAGCACCCTTGAAGAGCATGTTTTTCGCCTGGACAGACGCCAGGCGCGTGGCCTCGCCGTCGATGGTCGTCGTGCGGCTCCCGCGCACGCCCCACCCGTAGGGGTTCACCGCGGTATCGCCGTTGATAATCCGCACGTCTTCCACGCGGATGCCAATCGCTTCGGCGCAAATCTGCGCGAGGGTGGTGTCCGAGCCGTTGCCCATCTCGATGGTGCCCGAAAGCAATTGCACGGTGCCGTCCTTGTTCATCTTGATGAACGCACCCGCCGTCTCCGGCCCCATCGCGCGCGCACCGGTGAAATGAACCGCCGCGGCTACCCCGTAGCCGCGCCTTCTCCCGTTGCTGCCCGGTTGTTTCTCTCCCCAAGGCACGCGCTTGACCGCTTCCTCCACGCACTCGGATACGCCGCAACTGGTGATCTTGGCCCCGATGATGGTGGTGTCGCCGCTCCGCACGAAGTTCTTGATGCGGAACTCCGCCGGGTCCATGCCGATTTCCTCGGCGTGCTTGTCCATGGCGAGTTCGGACCCGAACGCATAGCCCGCGTTGCCGATTCCGCGCATCGCGCCGCCGGGCGGAACGTTCGTGCAGACGACGTCCGCGTGGTGGCGATAGGCCTTGTAGTTGTAGATGCTCCCGCCCATGTGCGCCGTAATGGAGCCGACCGCCGGGCTGTAATCGGAATAGCCTCCGTTTTCCACCACCATCTGGGTGTCACGCGCAAGCAGCATGCCGTCCTTGTCAGTGGCAAGACGCCAGACGTGGTACTGCTTCGTCCGGTGGGTGCCGAGGAGGAACTCTTCTTCACGCGTGTAATAGAACTTCACGGGAAGGTCCAGCTTTTTCGCGGCGATGATGGAGAGGAAATCGATGTTGAACTTGCTCGTCGCCTTTCCGCCGAAACCGCCGCCCACGTAGTTCGTGATCACGCGAATCTGGGCCTCTGGAATCTTCAGGAGTTTGGAGAAATACTGGCTCGAAAGACTCGGGCATTGCGAGGAGTTGTAGACCGTTACATCGCCCTTTTGCGACCACTCGGCGATGGATACGTGCGCCTCCAGAGAGCCGTGCATCTGGCGGGAGGAGGAAGTGGCCAGCTCGCTCACATGGTGGGCCTCGTCGAACATGCGGTCCACGTCGCCGAATTCCATGTGCTTGACGAAGGCGATGTTGTCCGGATACCTGTCATGGATGACGGGAGCGCCCTCTTGCATCGCTTCCCTCGGATCGAAGACGGCCGGAAGCTCCTCGTAGTCGACGTCGATCAGATCGAGCGCTTCCACCGCGATGTCTTCGGAAATCGCTATCACAGCCACAACCGAATCGCCCACGTGGCGCACCTTGTCCGAAGCGAGAGGACGCTGATCGTAGCAAACGGGCACGACGCCCCATTCCACCCCCTCGGGGATATCCTTGTGCGTCATCACGAGCTTGACGCCGGGGAGCTTCTCGGCGCGGCTGGTGTCGATGTTCTTGATTCGCGCGTGCGGCAGGGGACTTCCCAGCAGCCTCCCGTGGAGCATTTTGGGCAACTGAAGGTCCAGGGTGAACATGGCCCGGCCCGTCACCTTCTCCGGCCCGTCGACGCGAGGTACGCTTTTCCCGATGTATGAGAGTTCAGCCATCACAACCTCCACTCGTTCGCGGCGGTGAGTCGCATGCCGCAGGGCGTTATTATGGTCGTATCCTTGCCTGGGTTTTGGGTGTAAGCACTCTTCCCCACCATCGCAATCCAACCGGACTCGATAGAACGCGACGGCATTCCGCTTGCATTCGATGCGCGAATTATAACAACTCGATGGGCAAAACAAAACCTAAAAAAATCGGGGCGCGAAGTCTGTACGTACCACTTCGAGGTATTTTCCCTTCCTGCTTTAACCCCAATGGCTTGTGGTGTATTATCCGCCTATTGTAAAGAAATAAACTCACGGATCATCCCAATGACACCAGAACTGGAGTAGCGCAATGCCCATTCGTTTTGATTTCCAGGGCCGGAAGGTCATTCTCACGGGAGCGGCGGGGGCGATGGGAAGCCGCATCCTGCAGGGCTACATCGAGGCCGGCGCCAAGGTTTTCGCCACCGACCGGGAAGGCCCTGCCTTCGACGCGATAGAAGGCCCCTCCGATCAACTCTTCAAGCTCCCCTGCGACCTGGCCGACGTGAACGCCATCCGCACCACCATGCGCGCGGCGCTCGAATGGCTGGGCGGCTGCGACGTGCTGGCGAACGTCGCCGGCTACATGCCGATTCGCCCGCCGATGGAACTCGAAGAGGAAGACTGGAACGTCGTCCTGAACGTGAACCTGCTGGCGCCCTATTTCTGCATCCAGGAGACCATCGAGGCGCTCAAGGCCTCGGGCACGGGGCGCATCGTCAGCTTCGCGTCCATCGCCGGAAAAATGGGAGGCATCGGCCCCAATCTCACCTATTCCGCCGCCAAGGCGGGCCTGCTCGCCATGACGTTCAACCTGGCGCGCGAACTCGCCAAGACGGGCGTGACGATAAACACCATACAGCCCGGTCCGGCGGATACGGGCCTTCACTTCCAGTCCCCGCCCGAGATGCTCGTGAACGCCGAGAAGGCGCACCCGATGGGCAGGCTCACGACGCCCGAAGACGTGTGGCACACCGTCCTGTTCCTCTCGAGCGAGGAGGCCGCCCACATCAACGGAGAGGCCGTGGACGTGAACGGCGGCTTCTGGACGGACTAGCCGGAGGAGAACACCATGACGAGCGACAACCCGAAAGGATATGCGAACCCCGACCTGCTCTGGTCGGCCGAGCAACTTAAAGAACGTATGGACGACCCGAATTTAAGAATCATCGACACGCGCCCCGGCGAGCGCTACACGATGGGCCACATCCCCGGCGCGCGGCATTTCGACGTCTACGGCGTGAACAGCGACGACTCGGACGAGGCACCCTTAAGAAATTTCTTTAATATGTGGGCGTTTCTGCTCGGGAACCGGGGGGTGTCGTTCGAGAACACCATCGTCTTCTACGACGATTTCGTCGGCAACACGAGCGTGCGCGGCTTCTGGATGCTGGAGCTTTTCGGCCACAAGGACGTCCACGTGCTCGACGGCGGCTATAGAGCCTGGGAGCGGGCGGGCTACGAGACGACGCGCGACGCCGAGGTGCCCCAGGCCGCTCCTTTCAAGATGGCGTTCGAGCCGCACCGCCTCGCCACGCGCGAGGACGTGATGGCGGCCATCGAGGACGACAACCACATGCTGCTCGACACCCGCTCGGTTGAGGAATGGGAAGGACGGGGAAAGAGGGCCAAGCGGGACGGCATCATCCCCGGCGCGGTATGGCAGGAGTGGCTCCAGCACCTGACGCCCGATGGAGAAATGAAGACTGCTGCCGAGCTTCGCGCGCAGTTCGAGGCCATCGGGGTCACGCCCGAAAAAGAAGTGACCGCCTACTGACAGACGGGCTACCGTGCGGCGCACGGTTACTTCGCCCTGCGGCTTCTGGACTACCCGAAGGTGAGAAACTACATGAGTTCCTGGAAGGAATGGGGCAACCGCGAGGACACGCCCATCGTTCAGGCGCAATAGCGCACACGCGGCGAAGCGCCGGGCAGGCTTGGGTGTTTGCGATCCGGAAGCTGTTCCCGAACAATTAAGGTGATGGGAGCGAAGGCCGCGTTCTCACCACGCATCAAACCCGAACTCCCCCCCTACATCTCCCTCGGGTGGAGCTCTTCGTATTTGCCGTGGTCGGTGTCGATATCAGCCATGTGGCGGAAAATTTCCTCATACCCCGGGGGTGAGAAGAACCACAAGAGTTTCAGGGGAACGTCGCCGGTGTTTCGCAAGCCGTGCTCCACGCCCACGGGCAGAAAGGCGGTCATCCCCGCCTTGACCTGGTAGATCTCGCCGTCGACTTGCACCTCGGCCTCGCCCTCGTGGAAGAAGAGGATTTCTTCTTCTTTCTCATGCAGATGAACGGGAATTCCGCCGCCGACGGGGATGTCCTGATTCCCCATGCTGAGCATTTTGGAGTTCGTGTTCCGGGGGTCGATGAGGATGCGCCACCCCCGGGGCAGTTCGATGTCCACCATCTCTATTTTTTCGCCGTCGTCCCAATCGAACACATATGACATGTCGAATCCCTCCCCGGCCTGCGCTCGCGAGAGGGTGGCGCACCGCGTGAGCGGCGCGTCAGGCTATCGCGGGCGCGACCTCTTTGGCGAATCTTTCCAGAAGTTTGAGAGAATCCTCGTGCTTCATGCCGTCGCCGTAAACGCCGAGAATCACGTGGTTCAGCCCGAAATCATCCCTCAAACGGTAAAGCTCCTGAATGTTCTCCTCGGCGGAGCCGATGACGCCGCCGCCGTTCAGAAACTCTCGCACGTCGAGCTTGTAGCTCCAGTTGCGCTGGAGGTGCCTGCCCTCCTCGTCGGTGAACTCTACCTCGTTCACCCTGGCGCGGTATTCGAGATAAGAAGAAAGCCCGCGCTCGAAGGTTTTGAGGTAATCGGTCTGCTCGCCCTCCTCGCAGACGTAGAAGCGGTGCGTCATGGTGTAGTCGATATCGGAGAGGTCTCCCCCTCTCGCCGCCACGGCTTCCTCGTAGAGTTTCATTTTGTCGCGGTAGACTTTTGGGCCCTTGAAGCCGGCGGAGGCCATGATCTTGAAGCCGTTCTCGCCCGCGTAGGTGTAGGTCTCGGGGCTCGTGCCAGCCAGCCAGATGGGCGGCCTCGGCTTTTGCGTGGGCTTGGGGAAGATTTCAACGTCCCTGCACTGGTAATACTCACCCTCGAAGGTCACCTGCTCACCTTCCAGGAGCCTCGAGACGATCTCCATGCCCTCGACGAGCCGCTTTCTGCTCTCAGACGGTTTTGCGCCGAACGTCTTGAACTCCTTGGGCTGGGACCCACGCCCCACGCCGAGTTCGAGCCTGCCTTCGCTCAGCAGATCCACCACCGCCGCCTGCTCGGCCAGGCGCACCGGATTGTGAAAGGGCATGATGGAGATCGCCGTTCCCAGGCGGATGTTCTTCGTCTTCTGCGCCAGCGCCGCGCACCAGAGCAAAGGATCGGGGCACATCCCGACTTTGGAGAAATGATGCTCCGCGAACCAGGCGCAATGGAAGCCGAGTTCATCCGCCGCCTGGCATTGTTCCATCACCTTTTGATAGGCGTCGACTTCGGTTTCATCCCCCTCGGGGCAAATCACGTAAAAAATCGAGAATTTCACGTCACCTCATCCTTTGTCTTCCTGTGGAACTCGGGCATGAGCCATTCTTCCACCTCCCTTCCCGGGCGGTTTTCTTTTGAATGGAACCGGCAAGTTACCATCTTCTCTGCGGCCTGAGAAGCGCTCCCGTCCCGGGCGACATTTTTTTCAACCTGGGCTAGGATGCGGCATCATCCAAGGGAGGAAACCCATGCGTTTCGAGAACAAGACCATCATCATCACGGGCGCGGGCGGAGGTATCGGACGGGCGAGCGCGCTCAGGCTCGCGCGCGAGGGCGCGCACGTCGTCTGCATGGACATCGCCGAATCGCGCGAGGATACCGCCCGGCTCATCACTAAGGGCGGCGGCGACGCAAGCGCAGTGGCCTATGACGCACTGAATTCTGAAGACGTGAAAAAAGTTTTTCAGGAGGTCATTTCTGCGCACGGACCCATCGACTGCCTCGTCAACTGCGTCGGCGCGGGTCTGCCTCTCCCGGCGCTGGATATCGACGAGGAAGCCTTCGACAAGATGTTCGACATGAACGTCAAGACCACCTACCGCGCCTGCTGGGCGGTGCTCCCCCACATGCAGGAGCGAAGGGGCGGCAAGATCGTCAATTTCTCCTCCGTCGCGGGCCGCTCGGCCAGCGTGCTCCAGGGTCCGCACTATTCGAGCGCCAAGGCCGCCGTCATCGGCCTGACGCGACACCTGGCGCGCGAGTTCGGCCCCCACAACATCAACGTGAACGCGATCGCGCCGGGCGTCATCGGCACCGATCGAATCCTCGAACAGATGAGCGACGCGCAAAGGCAAAGGACCGAAACCGCCACCCCTCTGGGCCGCATCGGAAGTCCCGAGGACATCGCGGGCGTCGTCGCCTTTCTCGCCTCAGAGGACGCGCGCCACGTCACCGGCGTGACCATCGACGTGAACGGAGGATTCTTCCTGGCTTAGCCGGTAAAGATTTTCTCGGGTGACATCAGGGGGTTGTTGGAAAATCCCGTTTCGAACGCGGATGGTATGAGGATCACGCGACGTCGAAGAGGTGGCGCGCGAAGGCGCGATGGTTTTGTAGCGGACAGGCTCCTGCGCCTGTCCGAGGCCTCCGTGCCTGTCCTCATTGTCGCCGTCCTGCAAAAGGACAACCACGGAGGGCAGGACAACCCCGAGGAGGGGTTGTCACCTACAAAACCTTTGGAAACCACCCCCCCTCTTCAGGGAGACTTTTCCAAGCACCCCAAGTGCTACCCCTCGGTAGGTTCCGCCTCCACGGGCGCCGGGGTTGCGAAATCCTTCGGGCGCATCAGTTGCATGACAATCGACACGATCATCAACGAAAGCCCCGTCGTCTTGTACCACATGCCGTTCCAGAACAGGGCGGCTCCCGCCGCGCCCATCAGGCAGCGGTCGAACGTCGTCAGGATGCGCAGGAAATAGCCTTCCAGGGCCGCCGAGGTGCAGATGAAGCCCAGGGC
>WTGD01000283.1 GCA_011523725.1 Nitrospinota bacterium | reverse complement strand
GGAGCGAGGACGTCCGGGCGAAGGGCCAAAGGCAAAGTCAAAATGGATTCCGGCTCAAGGCCGGAATGACGAGCAAAGGCGAAGGTCAACCCCAAGCGAAGCGAGGTTTTTTCAACAACCCCGCAAGCGGCCCCGGCATTCTTCATCACGCCGTAGGGAGCATTCGTGAACAACTCCCTAATCCGGGTTCTCGCCGATTCGGGGGTAGGCGACCTTGCCCCAGTCGGATCCCGGATTTTCGTCCATGACGTCCAGAACCGCCGGCACGATGTCCTCCATGATGAGGCGGCCCTGCGCGAGTTGCGTCCTCCCCCATCCTTCTTGGAACGTCATGCCTCCGTGAAAGACCTGGTTGCGCAACTGATACAGCCGCCAGAAGACTTCCCGGAAAACGTCGAATACGTTTTCCTTTTCCAGGTCTGTCCAGAAGCCGTCGTTTTTCCGTTCGAGTTGCGCGTCCCAGCCCGCGCCCTGCGGCTCGCCTCGCACGTATTGCCAGAACGCTTTGAATGCGTACCGGTTGCACAGTAGGTCCTGGATCTGCTCGCTAAACGTCTCCCAGAGAATAGCTCTTATCCTGTTTTCGTTCTGTCTGTCGTGATAAATCACTTTTTTCAAAAACGTATTTATCCTTCCGATCTCGTTAGGACCGTCGCCATCCGCGCCGCTCGGCTCGCCCCCATAAGCCGCGTTGAACGCGATCCAAAGGCAAATGAATTTCTCCTCGTCGGACCCGACGTTTCCGCTCTGCGCATGCGGTGTTCGTTGTGTTCGCCTTGCGGTATCTCGTCGCTGGTTCGGGTCATCGCTGCGGTTCCTTTTTATTGTTTGATGAATGCGGCTCACGAAAAGCGGTTTCCCGGATTGTTCGGGCGACGTTTTCAACAGTCCCTGTAGGGGACGCATATATGCGTCCCTGCTTTCTCGCCGCCCGCCACGGGTCGCATGTATGTCGGACATATATGTCCGACATACGGAACCATGACGTCTCGCCCCGCCTCCCCCCGGCCTAGAAGGCGTAGCGCAGGGAAACCCATACGCCGTGGCCGGTGAGGCGCGCGCGCGTCTCTCCGATGAGGATCGAGAGGTCGCGGTCCGGGCGCAGGACGCGGATGTCCCCCTGGTCGGTCTCCACGTCGCCCGAATCTATGTAGCGCCAGGCGACGTCGAGGGTGAGCCGCTCGGTGAGTGGTTTTGCGACGCCCGCCGAGGCGGTCCAGGCGAAGTTGAGGCTTCGCCCGCCCGGGACGGTGGTCGTCTGCGAGAGGCCCGGAAACCGCATGAGCGTCCGGCCGATGCGGGCGTGCGACAGGCCCCCGCCCAGCCCGATGAACGGGCGCAGGCCGCCGATTCGCGGGAGGTCCAGCCAGGCCGTCAGGATGACCGAGGTCGTCGAGAGGTCGGCGGTGACGGACTGGCTGCCCGGGGTCCTGCGGTAATTGGCGTCGCCCTCGAAGGCGAGCTCGGGACGGTGCGCGATAGCGGCCTCGAGGCGCAGGGCGGGCGTGAGTGCGCGGCCCAGGCCGAGGGAGAAGCCCGCCCCGGCGCCGAAGTCGCCCACCGTCTGCGTCGGTTTCCCGTCGATACCGGTCACGCCGCCGTAGAGGGCGGCGACGTCCCCGCGCGTGGGGTCGACGTCGCGAAAGCGCGTCTCCCGCGTCCAGTCGACGCCCAGGGCGGCGCGGACGTAGAACCCCTCCGCATGGGCGGAGGCGCAGGAGAGCAGGAGCGCCGCCATGAGGAGCGGGAGAATCAACCGCCGCCTCGGCGCGGCGGCGGGGGTGCGGTTCGGCATGGGAGTTCCCCTCGGGCGCGAAGGGTTTGCGCGCGGCCCCCGGGGGGCCGCCGTCTTGCGGAACCTATTACGGACGCCGTCGCCCGTCAATCCGGAGAGAGGGCAGGGCGTCCGCGGCTCCCTCGATGCGGCGCGCAAGCGCGCCTACTCGGGATGAGGAAAATGATTTGCCAAAGGGGAGGGATTGAGAAGTCCATGTCCTGTTTGGAGTTGTTGAAAAAGCCTTTGTCGAGGGAGGAACCACCCAACCCCCCTTATCAGGGGGGCTTTTTTTCTTACCCCCCTGTCAAGGGGGGGTAGGGGGGGTTGCTTTTCCAATCGGAAGGGGCGTCCCTTCT
>WTGD01000404.1 GCA_011523725.1 Nitrospinota bacterium | reverse complement strand
GTGCAATCGCTCGCACCGTTCGATGGCGGCGGTCAGCTTCTCCTGTGGTTCCGACCCGATGTTGACCGCGAACTTGAGCCCCGAGAGTTTCTGGATACACGCCTCATAGGGAAGGTTCCGGAAGACCGCGGCGAAGCGCTCGCACCCGTCCGCGTTGCCGTCGAAGCTGTAGCCCGTGATCGTCTCCGCCTCGTCGGCTTCCACCTTGATCGTGCAGTGGTGCAGCACCGTCTTCTCCACCTGATGCGTTTCGCACACCCTCCTCACTTCGCGGCGGCCCCGGGGGTGGAACACGACCTCATCGCGGCAGATGGTTTCCGGCACGAGATAGGTGAAGGCTTTTCTGTGGTCCCAGGTATAGACTTTCCGGCCGCCGACGGAAACGTCGCTCTCGGGATACCCTATCCTCTCGACGAGCGCCTCGACGGGCGCGCCCACCATGCCCGCCAGCCCTTCGCGCAACACGCCCATCGTGGGGAACGTCTGGACCGCGCAGCCCGTGAGCAAGAGGGCGAATGCAATGGCGACGGAGCGTTCGAGCCCGCGGGCGGTGGGGAGAGGCATGGCGGAACTTCCTCCGTGAACTCTTGAGTCGAACGGCGGCTTGCGAGATGGATATTACCATATCGTTCAAACCCCCGCGTATCGGGGTTGTTGAAAAAGCCCCTGAGCGGGTAAAGGCACCCCCCCAACCCCCCTTGAGAGGGCTGTTGAAAAAGTCCTCCAGGGGAGGGAGAGAATCCCGATCGTCGAATTGTCCACCGTAGGGACAGGCCTCCGTGCCTGTCCTTTTGCAGGATGGCCACAATCGGGACAACCACGGAGGGGCGGACAGGCACGGAGGCCTGTCCCTACAAAACCATCGCGCGCGCCGCGTGAACCTCCATGCCGCCCAAAAACAAAACGGAGTTTTTCAACAGCCCCTTATCGCCAGAGCGCGCGCTCGGGCTTCGCGGTGCGAAAAGCGGGCGGGTTCTATACAATGCCGGGAACCCGGCGTCGCCGATGATGCGGATTCCGGCCGGCCTCACTGAGATTCGGCCGATGCGTCCGTTCTCTACGCCATGTGCAGTGCAAGAGAAAACAGGAGATATATGTCATGCCGTTTTACAGAGCATCCGAGATGGCCGAATCCCGCGTCGCCGCCCAGCCCATGGGCCGCTTCCAGGGTCTGGCAGGCGAATTGATGAAGGTGGGCTTCGTCACCTACGCCAGGGGCAAGATGTCGCGGCCCCACTACCACCCGAACGAGGAGCAGTTCCTCTTCATCCTGGAGGGCAGGCAGTGGATGATCGTGGGCGATGAGGAGGGCCTGGTCGTCGCGGGCGACCTCGTGCACGTCCCCCGGGGGGCGACGCACGGGGGCGTCATCATCGACGACGTGCGCATGTTCACCGCCAAGAGCCCCTCGGGCGACGGAAGTCTCGATCAGGATCACCACGACGCGGATGACGCTGAGGCGATCGTCCGCCGCTTACAGGATAAACTCAGTGAATTTTCTTAAGGGGAGGATCAAATAATGCCGTTTTACAGGATTTCCGAGATGGAAGAGGTACGCGCCGCGATATCGCCTGCGACCGCCAAAACGGTGCCCGGCGAACTGATGAAGGTGGGCGTCGTGACGTACCTGAAGGGCGAGGGCGCGACGCCGCACTACCACCCCAACGAGGAGCAGTTCTACCTCGTTTTGGAGGGCAGGCGCTACGTGATCGTGGGCGATGAGGAGCGCATCGTCGAGCCGGGCGACATCGTCCACATCCCCCGGAACACGCGCCACGGCGGACGCACCATCGGCGAAAAATCCGTGTTCTTCGTCGTGAAGAGCCCCTGCGGCGACGGCGACCTGGCGCAGGACTACAACGCGGCGGACGACGCCGCCGAGGTGGTCGACCGGCTCGAGAGCAAGCTGGACGAACTGAGCGGGGAGGGGTGAATACGCGGCGGCGTTTCATTCCCCCGCCGATGCGTGGGAACTCTGGCGAAAAGGCGAGAGCGAGGAAGATATGAAACCTCCTCATCCCGAGTAGGCCCGAAGGGCCGTATCGAGGGACGAGGGGAGTCGAACGCCTCGCGCTGAGCGAGAATTTCGCCCTTCGATACAAACGCTCCTTCCTCAGTCGCGTTTGACCTTCGG
>WTGD01000044.1 GCA_011523725.1 Nitrospinota bacterium | reverse complement strand
ATGTAGGCGTCCACCCCGCGTCCTTCGGTGATCGAGAGGATTTCCTCCACCGTGTCGGTCTGCGCGGGGTTCAGGGTGGCGAAGGCGCCGAGTTGGGAAACGGTTTCCAGTTTTTTCTCCGACACGTCGATTCCGATCACGTGGCCGCCGCACACCTGGGCCATCTGCACCGCGTGAATCGCCACGCCGCCGCCCGCGCCCACGATCGCCACCACGTCGCCGGGCTTTATCTGCGCCTCGGCCACGCAGTTGTGGTAGGGCGTGCAGATGGCGTCCGCCGCCACGCAGGCGTCGAGCGAGGTAACGCCCTCTGGAATCTTGCACAGGTTCACGGCGGGGACGGTGGTGTATTCCGCATAGCCCCCGTCCATGACGAGGCCGACGTATCCCCGGAAATTCTCGCACAGCGTCTCGCGTCCGCTGCGGCAATAGCGGCAGTTGTGGCAGGTGAGGTAGAAGTGGCACGTCACGTGATCGCCGGCGTCCACGTTCGTGACGTGGGAGCCGATTTCGACGACCTCGCCCGCGATCTCGTGCCCCAGGATTCGCGGGTACTCATCCACCAGCCCCGGCGTATTGCGCATGATCACTAGCGTGAGGCCCACGCCCGTGGCCTTCAGGCGCACCAGCGCGTCGTTCGGCCCCGGCTGGGGCACCGGAACCTCCTCGAGCTGAAACGAGCCGCCCAGCTCATGAAGCCGCATTGCTTTCATCGTGGATGCCATGTCGTAGCCTCCTTCCGTCTCATCGAGTGTGCCAGCCGCATCGAGTGGATGTATGAAATTGGCCATAGGACTTTAAGGCTTTTCACCCGTCATGAAAAGAGACGACCCGGGTTTCACACACCGGGAAATTCCGATCCGCCTCAACGATTCTCCCCGCTGCACGCAAGTTTCTCATATATCCATTCCGCGCGGACTCGTGGTAAAATCCGCGAAATGCGCCGCGAAGGAGAAGCCTCTTGATCTTCAAACTGTTCCTGCTCTTCACGCTCATCCCCATCATCGAGCTGATGATTCTCATCGATCTGGGAACCTCCATCGGCCTGGCCCCGACGCTGGGGGTGGTCATCCTCACGGGCGCGCTCGGCGCATGGGCGGCCAGGACCCAGGGGTTCTACGTGGTCTCGCGCATCCAGTCGGAGATGGCGGCGGGGAAGCTGCCCGGCGCCGAGATGGTCGAGGGCGCGATGGTGCTCGTGGGCGGCGTGCTGCTCCTCACGCCCGGGCTTCTCACGGACGCCGCCGGTTTCGCCCTCATGGTGCCCGCCGTGCGGGCCGTGGTGCGGGGCTGGCTGATGCGAAAATTCGAGAAAATGATCGACGAGGGGAAGGTGCATGTCTACCGCGGCTAGGGTGGAGCACGTCGGGCCGCAGCACCGCCACGCGCTGACCGACCTGGCGGCGGAGGCTTTCGGGCTTTCGCGCGAAGAGGTGGTCGCCGGTTTCGGCGCGCCGGGCACGAAAGTCTGGCTCGTTTGGCCGGGGGCGGGCGGTGATGAGGCGCCTGCGGGCTATTGCCGGATGGTGGTGAACAGGGAGGCGAGAGCAAGGAACAGGGCCTGCATCGACGCCCTTTTCGTGCGGCCCGAGGCCAGGAAGGC
Source organism: Nitrospinota bacterium (assembly GCA_011523725.1). Lineage (GTDB taxonomy): Bacteria > UBA8248 > UBA8248 > UBA8248 > UBA8248 > Bin107. The sequence continues at coordinate 534 of WTGD01000044.1, read as the reverse complement.
GGGCTACGCCCGTCATCTGCTGGAGGCGGCCCTCGCCGATGCCCGGGAAAACGGCCTGGGCGGCATCTGGGCGTATCTGCCCGTCTCGCTCCCGGGGCGGTTCGTGTATCTGAGCGGCGGACGGAAGGTTCACGATCTCCGCTTCCTGAAGCATGAATCGCTCGCGGAACTGGGGGAGCCCCGCCTGCCGGCGGGCTACGGGATTCGCGCGGCGGCCCTGCCCGGCGACGCGCGCTACCTTGCAGAGCTTTTCAACGGGATTTTCGAGAACATGTGGAATTTCATGCCGCATACGGTCGAGACGATCACCGCCTGGTACGACGCGCCGGATACGAAACCGGAAAATTCGTTCATCCTCGAGTTTTTGAATGGCGAATCGGGAAGTCCCGGGGGGGCGGGGATGGCGATACTGGCCGTCGACCCGAACCGGTTGGCTGCGGGCGATAGAGCCGTCTACATTCCCGACATCGGCGTCATGCCCGCTCACCGCAGAAGAGGACTGGGCCGCCTGCTGATCCAGGCCTCCGCCCAAAG
>WTGD01000327.1 GCA_011523725.1 Nitrospinota bacterium | reverse complement strand
CTCCAGGCTTGCTATTTCTGCTTCTCTCTTTTCTTTTCTCTTCTTTGGCTCTTTCGCCTTCATCCCATCCTCACAACTGCGAGGCTCGTTTGCGGAAGCGTAGGCGAACCACCTCTGCAACCGTATTGACGACGAACGTCATCGCGAAGAGGACGAGGGCCGCCAGGAACAGCACCCGGTAAAGCGTCCCGTCCTTGACGGCTTCCGGCAATTCCACCGCGATGTTCGCCGAAAGCGCCCTGAGGCCCGAAAAAATATTCCAGTCGAGAATCGGTGTGTTACCCGCCGCCATGACGACGATCATCGTTTCGCCCACCGCGCGGCCCATTCCGATCATCACGGCGGCGAAAATACCGCTGGCGGCCGTGGGCAGGATGACCCAAAGGGCCGTCTGCCAGGGCGTTGCTCCGCAAGCCAGGCTTGCCGCCTTGAGGTGGCTCGGTACGGAATTGAGCGCGTCTTCGGCGATGGTGTAGATAATCGGGATGACGGCGAAGCCCATCGCAAAGCCCACGACGAGGGAGTCGCGCTGGACGTAGGTGTCGATGACTCCGCCGCGCGCATCCAGGCCGAGCGCCGTGAGCGCCATGGCCGCCACCCAGCTAAGCAGCCCGGCGGCGACCAGCGTACCGGCCCAGCGAAGAAGTTCGTAGAGCGCGCCCCTCGAATGAGCCATTTGCCTGAGTTTTAGTCTCCACCCATAACCGAAAAACCGATCGGCCGTGAAAGCGATAACCAAGAAAGACACGGGATAAAAAATGATGAACAACATCGGCGTCGCTATCCCGATGTTTCCGTTCGCCCAGGCCTTGAAGTCGCCGCCGAACAAAAGCCTTTCGAACCCAGGACCGATGAAGTAACCAAGCAGCGAACCCAGAATGATCACGAAGAACACGAGGCCCAGCTTGGGAAATCCCGAAAGGGGGAGGGAAACCCGGGGCGGCATCACCTGCCATAAATACGCCGAAAGCAACAGCAGAAACGGGATCAGCATAAACGTGAGCAAGATCGCGGCAATCCATGTTTCCACGATGGGCGCCAGAATCAGGGCGGCCACGAAGCCGAGAACCACTGAGGGCAGCGAGGCCATCATCTCCATCGCCGGCTTCACGACGGAGCGGACTGCCGGGCCGATGAATTCGGATGTGAAAATGGCGCCAAGAACCGCGATGGGTATCGCGAAGATCAGGGAATAGACCGTTCCCTTGATGGTCCCGAATATCAGGGGGATGAGGGAAATCTTCTCCTCGAACGCATCGTCTCCCGAGGAGGATTGCCACGTATACTCGGGCTTGGGGTAGCTTTCGTACCAGACTTTGCCGAACAGCGTCTGGAAAGTTGTCTCGGGGTGTTCGGCCTCGAATTTCCAGAAATTCACCACGCCGTTTTGATCCGCGGCAACGACCGCGTCATCGCGCGGGGAAAGGCGGATGAAGCGTCTGGAGCCGTTCACCATGTCCTTCATTTTGAAGCGCAACAACGTCGACTCGCTCGTAGCATGGCGAAGCCAGATATTCCCACCTGAATCCATCGTGGTGAACATCCGGCTCCGCTGGGAGGTGGAGAAACCCGAAACGCCCGCGGCGTGCCTCTCCAGTTCATGCCCGCGCACCATCACCAGCCCGTCCGAAGTGGCGACGCCCGGAAGACGCGCCTGGAAAAAGATGCTCAAAGAGCCCTTGGAGCCTCCGACGACGATAGATTCCTCGCCGATGAGGGTCTTGAACACCGTCAGTTTTTCATCCACGGGAAGCAGGTCGCGCTTTTCCACGAGGGAGATGGCCTCGAAGTCTCTGGTGTCGTAGCGAAGGAGGAAGCCTTTCTCGACACCGATGTAGACCTTATCGGCCTTTTCCGTCAGGAGTATGTCGACGATGCGCGTTCCGGTCGGCAAATCGGGCAGAACCACGCTCTCCACCGATGAAGTGGTCTGGCCCGTCAGAAGATTTACCTTTGCCTCCGTCAGGCTCAGGCGCGCTACGCCCTTGGCATCCACCGTGGCGAAGGAGATGCTCGGCCGCTCCGGGGTTCCGCCCACCTTGTAGTCGAGCTTCACGATGGGCGTGCCCACGGGCGCAATCTCCTTCGGCTCCCTGAGTTCGGTCTCCACCCAGATTTTGCGCACCTGATCACCCGGAATTTTCGAGAAGACGACCTTGCCGTCGGTGAGGTCACGCTCGTTGATCTTCGTAAGACCTTCGGGCGCCCTTTCGGCGGGCAGCACCTGCGTGCGGAAGACGATCTTGCCGAACCGCACCGTTCCATCGGGAAAGCCAAAGGCGACGTTTCCGCCCTTGAGCGTTCGCCCGAAAGCGCTCGCCTCAGCACCCGCGAAATCGAGCTTTAGAGGAGCGAGGGGTTTCCCTGTCGATGCGTGGGCGGGCGTCAACACGCCGTCTTCCGAAACCAGGACGGCGATGGTGTTGTAGTCATCCACTTCGATGCTGAGGAGAGCGCTCCTGGGCGCAGCGACCCGGAAGACGCCCGAGCCGGTTATCGTTTCTCCGGCGAACAGCGGCAAAGCCACCGCGACGAGGAACGCCATGATTCCGAGAACGGCCAGAATTACGAACAGCCCACCGATGGTGATCACGTTGGTGGCGATCTTATCGATGATGCGGACGGATTGCCTAGCGCTCAGGTCGCGTATCCGGCCCGGCTTGCTCCGTTCTTTTTTCTCTGCGTCTGAAACCTGGCCTTCGCTCATATCTCTCGTCTTAAAAAGCGGGGGAACGGTGAATTCGGTCCGCCGTACCCGCCGCTGTACTGCACCGAAAAACTAGTTGCTGCCCAATGCCATGCCGAGAGCGCCGAGATCCTGCTTGGCGATGGCTGCGTTCACCGGGAAAAACCCTGCCTTGATGACGGCCTGCTGACCTTCCTTCGAGAAGATGTATTTCACGAACTGGGCCCTGAGGGGATCGAGCGCCTGGTTCGGGTTCTTGTTGACGTAGATGTAGAGGAAACGCGCGATCGGGTAGTTGCCCGAATAGGCGTTCTTGGCTTCGGGGCCGTAGCACTTGGCACCGATCTTCTTGGAGACAGGAAGCGCGATGACGTCGGCGGTCTTGTAGCCGATGCCCGAATAGCCGATGGCGAACTTATCAGATGCCACGCCCTGCACCACCGCGGAGGAGCCTGGCTGCTCTTTCACGGAGTCTTTGAAGTCGCCCTTGTAGAGGGCCACTTTCTTGAAGTAGCCGTAGGTGCCCGAAGCCGAGTTGCGGCCATACACGGAAATCGGCTTGCTCGCCCACACGCCCTTAAGACCGACCTGGCTCCAAGTTGAGACGTCGGACTTCATGCCGCCCTTGCGGGTTTTGGAGAAGATGGCGTCGACCTGCGCGAGGCTCAGGCACTTGAGGGGATTGTCCTTGTTCGTGAAGATGGCCAGGGCGTCAACGCCAACGCGGATGCGGCCCGGCTTGTAGCCGAACCTCTTCTCGAAGGCATCCACTTCCTTGGATTTCATGGCGCGCGACATCGGACCGAAGTTCGATGTGCCGGCGATGAGCGCCGGAGGCGCCGTGGAGGAACCCTTGCCTTCGATCTCGATTTTCACGTCCGGGTAGGAGCGCCTGAACCCTTCGGCCCAGAGCGTCATGAGGTTGTTCAACGTATCCGAGCCGACGGATTTCACGTTGCCGGAAACGCCGCTCGTGGCTTTATAAGCGGGCAATTTCTCGTCCACCATCAGGGCCGCGCCGGCGGGCTGCGCTAGGAGCGCGAGGCAAATCGCAGTTGCAAAGACCAAACCGCAAATCCTGGAAAACCCGCTCATTCTCACTTCCTCCTTTGGGCGGTTTGAAACTACAGGAAAAAACGAAAGACTTTGTTACATTTTCGTGACAAAACGATGAACATCCCGAGGCATGGACGCTCCCCGCCTTCCGACTGATGAATCTTTACCTTCCCGCATTCTCCATGGACTGCTCGCCTTCGCTCCCGGAGAACTTCATCGCCGTTTGAGGCGACTGCGTGTCGGCAACCCCAAGCAGAAGCGCTTCGCCCTGCGATTGCTCTCCGAACGAGGTGGAATATAAAGAAAAAAGGAGCCGGAAATGTTACGAATGGATGAAAATCAAATGACTTTTTGGACAATTCCAGGCGTCAAAAATTTGTCTTCCCATAACCCATTGAAAAGGCGCAAGGTTCAGAGTCGCTCCCAATGGAACAGGCATAAACAAAAACAAAGAAACCAAATAAGAGAACGTGTTTGACCCCTCAGGGCGATGGAACGGTGAAGCGGAAGGTGGAACCCCGGCCCGGCGCGCTCTCGACCCAGACGTCTCCACCCATTTCCTGAACCAGATGCTTCACGATGGAGAGCCCCAGGCCGGTGCCCCCGTTCTCCCGGGAGCGGGCCGAATCCACCCGGTAGAAGCGCTCGAATATACGGGAAAGATGCTCGGGGGGAATTCCCTCCCCCTGGTCGGCCACCGAAACCTCGACGAAGCCGTCTTCGCGCAAGTGGCCGGTCACCGTAATTTCGCTTCCTTCGGAGCTATAGTTCACCCCGTTCTCAGCCAGATTGATCAGAACTCTCTCCAGGGCCGCCGGGTCCGCCCGGACGTGGTCGGCTTCTGCGGGAACCCGCATGTCCAGGCGAACGCCTCTTTTCTCGACGACAGGGGCCAGCGTATGTGCGACCGAGTCCATCGCGCTTCGTATGGAAACCTCTTCAGGCCGGACGTGTTCCTCCTTGGATTCTATCCTCCCGAGTTCGAGCAGGTCCTCGACCAGGGCCGAGAGACGCCGCGCGTGTCGGTTGATGGTCGAGGCGAACCGGCGCGTCGCTTCAGGGTCTGATTGCGCAGTCACCTCGAGCGTCTGGGCGGCCCACTGTATCGCCGTCAAGGGCGTTCGCAATTCATGGGAGACGTTGGCGGTGAATTCCCGTCGTATTCCCGCGAGCCGTTTGACCTCGGAGACGTCGTGAAACACCAGAACGAGGTTTGATTCTCCTTCCGCCCTCGCACGCTTGGCGTGCAGAGTCAGCGTGCGCGCGGGAAGCACTTCCACCTCGCGCTCCAAACGGGCGGCGGAGCGCGAGAGCATGTCCCTCACCGCTTCCTGCACCTCGGTGGCGCGCACGGCTTCGAGAGGAATCGGCGAGCCATCCTCGAACTCGGGAAGCGAGGGAAAGAATTCCCGGAACGCGGAATTCACGAGAAGGATGTCTCCTGAGGCGTTCGTGACCATGACGCCCTCGGTCATTCCCTCCAAAATCGCCTCCAGCCGGTCGCGCTCGTCGCGCAACTCATCGAGATGGCCCTCCACTTCAGAGGCGAGCCGGTCCATCGTCCGGGCGAGTTCGCCCAACTCATCCTGGCGCCTGGAAGCGATGCGGTGGCTGAAATTACCACGGGCAATCTTCTCTACGGCGTCGTATATTTCATCGAATCCCCGGCGCACGATCACGCCGGCTCCGAAACTGACCGCGATGGCGAGCAAGAACGCGAAAGCGCCGGCCGCCAAGAGAAGGCCCCGCATCTCGCTTATCGTCTCCTCGATTTCCCGAAGGCTCATGGCCAGGCGAATTACCCCGCCGGACAGCGGGCCCGTCTCTATCGGAAGGGCCAGATAGAGCAGCTCCCCCCTCCCCCTCGGACCGGGACGGACGCTGGAGCCCATCCCGTTTTCTTTCGCCGCGACGACCTCGGGCCGACCTTCGCGGTTTTCGATTCGCCCGGGACCATCGAACGCGAGGTCGGAATCCACGAGCAAACGCCCCTCGGCGGATATGACCGTCACACGCACGCCCAGCGCTCGGTCGATCTCATCGGTGAGTTCGCTCAATCGATAACTTGGCGAATCCTTTGAAGTCGAGGAAACCAACAGGAGGCGGGCGAGGCGCGCGTTTCGGGTGAGGTCCTCCTCCGCTTGTTCCATCAACTGGGCGGAGAGGCCGAAATGGAGATAGATCATACCCGCCGTGAACACCACGGTGATGACCACCAGATAGCTCGCCATCAGTTTCTTGTAGAAGGGTCTGCGCATACGCGGGTCTCCTCCGGGTGGCGGAAGGAACTATTCTTCGGACATCTTCTTGAACCGGTACCCCACACCCCGAAGCGTCTGGATCATGTCCCCCGCCGTGCCGAGTTTCTCCCGAAGGCGGCGGATATACGTGTCCACGGTGCGGGGAGTGACGAATTTGTCTTCCCCCCAGATGATATCGAGCAATTCATCGCGATTACGGGCATGCCCCGGGTGGGCCGCCAGGTGGTGCAGGAGGCGGAATTCCGTCGCCGTCAAAGAGAGTTGGCGCCCATCCACCGCCGCTTCGTATTGCTCGAGGTCGATGGTGAGCGGCCCGCGCCTGAGCGCTTTGCCCGCAACCGGCGTCGTTTTGGATCGCGCCAGCACCGCCTTCACCCGCAGGATCATCTCCCGGATGTTGAAGGGTTTCGTCACGTAATCGTCCGCACCCAACTCGAAGCCGACGATGCGGTCCACCTCTTCGCCCTTGGCGGTCAGCATGATGACGGGGAGCCGGCTCAGGTCGGAATCGCGACGTATGAAGCGGCAAATCTCGAGACCGGAAACATCAGGAAGCATCAGATCGAGAACAACCAGTTGGACCGGCTCGCTCTTGAGCGCCATGAAGGCTTCTTCGCCGTTGGCCGCTCCCACCACGTCGAATCCCTCGCGGTCGAGGTTGTAAGTAAGAAGCTCACGAATGTCGGACTCGTCTTCGATGATGAGAATTTTTTGAGCCAATGCAATCCCCGCCATCATATCGGGCGTCCGATCCGTTTGAACGCGCCTCTGCCAAGAATTCATCTCCAGGCGAATGTAGCATACGAGCAAGCAGGAATCATCGCGCGCCCCGTCTCCGGTTTTAAGAGCAAGGGTTGAAAAAAAAAATGAACCCGCGCATAATTTACGCATAGAGAAAATTTTCTGCCGCAATGACCACCGCGATCGGAATGATCTTCGTTGATCATCCGATTTGAAGGGGACAATTGCGGTGGCTTCCATTACACTCCAAAACCTCGTTAAAAAATTCGGTGAAACCGTAACCGCCGTCGCTGGCGTCGACCTTGAGGTGAGCGACGGCGAGTTCATGGTGGTGGTAGGTCCTTCGGGCTGCGGAAAAACCACCACGCTCAACATGATCTCCGGTTTCGAGGAGCCCACGAGCGGCACGATGTTGATCGGCGAGCGCGTGGTGAACCATCTCGAACCCGGCGACCGCGGCCTGGGCATGGTGTTCCAGGACCTCGCTCTGTTCCCCCACATGACCGTCTTCGAGAACATCGCCTTCGGTCTGCGCGTGGACAAGACCGCGGATGCGGAAGTGAAAGAGCGGGTATCGAAAGTCGCCGCGACCATGAAGATATCCCACCTTCTGACCAAAAAACCCGCCCAGTGCTCCGGCGGCGAGGCGCAGCGGGTGGCCCTGGCGCGAACGATCATCACCGAGCCGCAAGTCCTGCTCATGGACGAGCCGCTCTCCAGTCTGGACGCCAAGCTGCGCATCGAGATGCGCACCGAACTCAAGCGCTTGCACGAGGAGCTCAAATCCACCTTCGTCTACGTCACACACGATCAGGCCGAGGCCATGACGATGGCGGACCGCATCATGGTCATGGATAGAGGGTATGTGCAGCAGATCGACACCCCTCTCGGCATATACAGAAAACCAACGAACCAGTTCGTCGGTACGTTCTTCGGCCAGCCGACGATGAACGTCATTCCGGGGCGCATCGAGAACGGAGGTTCGCCCAGGTTCGTCTCCGAGCATTTCGAGATGGACTTCGCGCAGGACGCCGTGCCCGGGCCCTCCATCGGGAAAGAGGTAAACCTCGGAGTGCGCTCCGAGAACGTGACCATCGGGGATGAAGGCGCGGCCGCGGAAGTCAGGCTCATCGAACCGCTGGGAGACGAAACGCTGGTTTTCTTCTCCTGCGGCAATGAGGAATTTCTGGTGTCCAAAGTCGACGCCGAGCGCGAGTTCAGCCCCGGCGATCAAATCCGATTCGGTTTTCAACCGGGCGGCATGCACTTTTTTGACGCCGAAAACGGGGTGCGGCTGGGATAACAACTGACGGCGAAACTGGAGGAGCGAAAAACAAAGGTCTGGAAAAACGCGCCGTCACAAAAAATTGCAATGTTCATTTCATATAGATAGCAACAACTAGGTCAGAGGACTTTGGTGTTCGATCTCGGCGATTCGCAGGCAAGGCATCGCCTTTCCAAACACGGAGGGAGGAGGAATCGAGATGAAGAGAATGTTTCTCGTAACACTGATTCTGATGGGCATCACGGTTTTCGTGGCCTCAACGGCTATCGCCGCCATGGTCCACCCGGGCAAGACGGTTGAGGAGCGCGCCATCAACGGAGCGAAAGCGTATATCAAGAAACATAATCTGAAGAACCCGAAACAGACGATGCTTCTGATTTCGCTCTTCAAGAACTCCCAGCCGAAATACCTGAGGCAATGGAAGAAGCTCACCAGCGTCGACATGGGCTCTATCCAGTACGGCTACACCGACATTCCCGCCAAAATCATGGCCGAAGCCGTGGCGAAGACGGGGCAGTACGACGTCATCAACCACTTCCCCTACGTCATTCCCGACGCCGTGGGCGCGGGCACTCTCCAGCCACTCGATGCGTATATGGCCAAGGGGAAACCCGATTTCACGGGCATCGACTCAGGCCTGCTGGCGCAGCAGAGTTACAAGGGGAAAACCTACTGGTTCATCCTCGACGGCGACCACATCGCGCTGTTCCTGCGCTCGGACGTCATGAAGGCGGCCGCGAAGGAGTACAAAGCCAAGTTCGGCAAGGCTCCCGGGTGTCCCGACACGATGGCAGAGTGGGAACAGATGGCCAAGTTCTTCCACACGAAAAAGGGTGAGACCCGCTGGGGCATGAAGTTCGATCAGCCGCTCTACGGCGCGCAGGCCTACCGGAGCATCAACTTCTCCTACAGGCATTTCCCGGCCTATATGGGCGGACTGCTGTTCGACAAGAACATGAAGCCCCTCATCAACTCGCCGAACGGCATCCGGGCGATCAAGGAGTTCACCTCGATCGTCAAGTACATGCCGCCCGACGTGCAGGGTTGGGGAACGCCGCAGCTCTATCCCCACTGGGGTAGCGGACGGGCCTTCTCGTTCATGTCCTTCCCCTCGGCGATGGGCTACGCCAACCGCAACCCGAAGAGCAAGATCAGCGGTAAGCAGCTGGCCTGCCCCGTTCCCGCCGTGAAAGGCGCGAGCGGCAAAATGGTGCGTCGCGCTCCGCAGGCGGCCGGCACCGGCTACATGGTGAACGCGCACAGCAAACACCCCGAGCTCGCCTACTACTTCATCCAGTGGTTCACGGGCCCGACCCAGGGCGACATCGCCATCGCCGATCCCGCGGGCTTCTGGGATCCGATGCGCATGTCGAACCTGACGAACAAGGCTGTGCTCGCCAAGCACACGGAACCCTTCGTCAAGATGACGATGAAGAACGCGAAAAACGCCATTTCCCTGCTCATGATCGAGGGTAACTACGAGTACTTCAATGTGCTCGACAAGAACATGGCGCAGGTGATGCAGGGCAACATCTCCGCCGAGCAGGCGGCGAAGAACGTCGAGAAGGGCTGGAACAACATCACGGACGACATCGGCCGGAAAGAGCAGATCGCGGCTTGGAGAGCGAGCGTCGCCAGCGGCGCTTACATCGACAAGTTCGCACCGACCAACTAAACACCGCGCACAAGAGCGCCTGCCCTGGCCTTTACCCGCCGGGGCAGGCGCGCCGCGCGATACGCTTTGACTCGAGTTAAGACGAAGAAACAATGGCCCAAGCAACAGTAAAAGAACGCAAGAGTCTCTCCGCCTGGCTGTCCCAGGAGAAGGTGTTCCGCCTGATTCCGTTCATCATGGTGGAGGCAACCTTCCTCCTGCTCCTCGCCGTTCCGTTCATACTCACCATCTACATCAGCCTCCTCAAATGGCGCGCCAACAGGCCGTTTGAGCAGGCCTATTTTCACGGCTTGTTGAATTACGTCCGCGTGCTCACCACAGAGGATTTCTGGTGGGCGCTCGGGCGGACTTTCTACTTCGCGGGAACGGCGGTCACACTCGAGTTGCTCTTCGGATTTCTTCTCGCCATGCTGGCCTACAAGCAATTCCGCGGCAGGCGTATCTACATCACGATTTTCCTGGTTCCCATGATGGTGGTGCCGGTCGTGGGGGGTTACAACTTTTCGATGATCTACATCGACTCGGGTCCCCTCAACCAGATCCTGTCTCCGATCACCGAAGCCATGGGAATCAACCCGCGCATCCGCTGGCTCTCGCACCCCATCGCCGCGCAATGGGCGATCATCCTCGCCGACGTATGGCAATGGACCTCGCTCACGTTCCTGATTTTCCTCTCGGGCTTCGCCGCGCTCCCGCAGCAACTCACCAACGCCGCCCGCGTTCTGGGAGCGAGCAGGTGGCAGATATTCTGGAAAGTCCATTTTCCGCTGCTGAAACCCGCGATCATGATCGCCGTTATCATTCGCTCGATGGAGGCACTCAAACTGTTCGATCTGTCCGTGCTGCTCACCTTCGGGGGACCGGGCACCTCGACCGAGACCATCGCTTTCTTCCTCTGGCGGCAGGTGTGGCAGTTCAACAAGTACAGCTTCGGTGCGGCCGCCTCGATCCTGTTGCTCTTCATGTTCGGGACACTCATCTTCTATGGTATTTATCTGCTCGTGCGGGAGCGATCTATCGTCGAAGAGGAGCGAATGGGATGACGAACGACGCAGGCGCGCGCGCGGAGATGTCCTTCGCCAAGCGCTATAACCTCTTCTTCTGGTTCCGCCATGCCGCACTGATATGCTGGGCGGCCATGATCATGTTCCCGATATTCTGGATGGTTTCGACTTCCTTCAAGGATTCGGGCGACTGGGTGGCCTGGCCGCCGAACTGGTTCCCGTCCTTCATCGGCGGGGGATACGAACCCACCATGCACAACTACCGGCAGATTTTCAGCGTGGTCGGGCACGGCGAAGGCCTCAGCCGCGAATACGCCGAACAGGCTTTCACGATCTGGGGGGCGGTACGCGATTCGATGGTCGTCTCCTCCATCAGCGCGCTGATCGCGCTTCTGCTGGGCACGTTTCTGGCCTACTCGATATCGCGCTTCAACGTGGGCGGGAAGTATTTCCGCTACATGATCCTGACCATCCGCATGGTCCCGCCCATCATCATCGCGATTCCCGTCGTGATGTATTACGCCATCCTGATTCCGTTCGCCACCCAGACGGTTCTCAACTACCGGTTCAGCCTGATCGACTCCTACACCGGCCTGTGCCTTCTCTACATAGCGACCACGCTGCCGTTCGTCATCTGGATGATGCTGAACTTCATCGAGGAGATTCCCAAGACCATCGAACACGCCGCGCAAATCATGGGCGCGGGCCGCATCTACACGCTTAGGCGCGTCGTGATGCCCCTGGTCGCGCCCGGCATGGTGGTCACTTTTCTCTTCATCTTCATCCTGAACTGGAGCGAGTTCCTGCTCGCGCTGACGC
>WTGD01000362.1 GCA_011523725.1 Nitrospinota bacterium | reverse complement strand
TTGAGGGGGAGTCAACGAGGCAAGGGCGAAGCCCGCAGGCGAGTTGGTGGGGGGAGCTTTTTCAGTGGTATGTCCCCCCACCGATTCAGCCTTCGCACAAACCGCTCGGCTTCATCGTCGGGCTCCCCCCTCGGGGAGCCCGACCCTCAAGGGGGGAGTGAAATTCAAAAGCGTGCGCGCAACCCAAAATCGCTTCGCGGTACTTTCCCCACAACCCCCTATCCTTCAGGCGCGAGGAGCACTTTCAGCCCCGCCCCGCGCGCCATGATGTCGAAGCCCCGCTCCCATTCATCGAGCGAAAGCATGTCCGATACCATCGCCTCGGCGTCTACCCTGCCCGTCTTAAGCAGTTCGAGCGCCAGGAGCCAGGCGGAGCGCTTCTGGCCGAAGGTGCCGATGAGGCGAATCTCCTTGAACGCCAGCCTGTCCATATCGACGGGAACCGGCGCACCGGGCAGACCTACCTGGAGGATCTCTCCGCCCTTCCTCACCGCCTCGACGCAGACCTCGAGCGCGCCGGGCGCGCCCGCCGCCTCGACCGCCAGATCGACTCCCCAGCCTTTCGTGACCGCAAGAGCGCGGTCAAGGACGTTTTCCTTCTCTACGTTCACCGTCCACTCCGCACCCAGCGAGCGGGCGAGTGCCAGCCTGTGCGCGTCCTTCGCAGCGCCCGCCACCATCACGCGCGCGCCGTGGGCGATGGCCACCTGGGCGCACCCCAGGCCGATGGCGCCCGGCCCCATGATGAGGACGAAATCGCCCTCGCGCACGCTGCACTGCTCGCATACGCCGTGTACGCAAACCGCGAGGGGTTCCGAGAGCGCGGCCGCCTTGAGACTCACGCTATCTGGCAGGCGGTGAATCGACTCCGCCCGGGTGACCACGTAGTCGGTGAAGGCGCCGTTGCTCACCACGCCCGCGATGTCGCGCTTCTCACAGCGGTTGTAACGGCCCGAGATGCAGTGCGGGCAGACGCGGCACGTGGACTTCGTGGGTTCTGCCGTCACCCGCGCGCCGAGCGGAATCCCCTCGACGCCTGCGCCCGTTTCCACCACTTCGCCCGAGAACTCGTGCCCCAGCACCAGCGGGGGGAAATAGTGAAAAAACTCGCCCGATGCGATGTGCACGTCCGTGCCGCAGATACCGGCATGGGCGATTTTGACCTTCACCTGCCCGGGTCCTACGCGAGGCTCCGCAACGTCCAAAAGCGCCATGTTGCCGGGCCCCTTCGCCTGTTTCACCAGGGCTTTCATGTTCGCCTCGCGCCAGAGGGTATCAGGCGTTCAGCACGGCGATCGCCCGAATCGGCGAGCCCGACCCGCCCCGGATCTTGAGCGGGAGCCCGATGTAGAGGAACTCCTTGCCCACCACCAGTTCGATGTTGCACAGGTTTTCCGTGTTGATGCGTCCCAGTTCACGGCAAACGAGGTGGCAGGGATAATCCGGGCTGGAGGCCATATCCATGCTGGGGGCGTCGGTGGCCACGTTGATGGCCCCGCATTCGCCATAAACGTACTCGGCCGCATCGCGCGTCCAGCCGGCGTAGGCCGTGGTGTAGAGAGGCGTCGGGTGGTGGCGCTTGAAGTGTCCGTACGTGTAAAGCAGGGTATCGCCCGGCCTGATCTCGTAATTGTAGTGATCGAGCCTGCGCTTCACGTCGTCCGCGTTGATGTAGCTGTTGTCCTCGACGTTTTCGAAATCAATCGCGATGCCCCGGCTGTAGAAGTTATCGAAGCTCATCTCGTCGATGTGCGGCGCGTCGGGCGAGGGGTCGAGATGGCTGACCGAATCCACGTGCGTGGGGCCGTGCTCGCAGAACTGGATGATGCCCGAATAATAGCTCATCTCGCTCTTGAAGCGTCCGCTCGCGGCGCTTTCCTCGTGCGTCATGTTCGTCCAGCGCCAGGTTTCGGGGTGTCCGACGAAAACCGGCTGCCCCTGGTAGATGTCCTGTGAGAGATCGATGATTTCGTGATTCTTGTACGCCATGGTGATTCTCCTTCGGCATGTTCCGCGATGAGTGAACAATTCGAATCCTTGCGATTCGCTGCTTGAAGCGCGTGTTCTGAATCAGCATCAAAACCCGTGAAATGACTTCCCTCAGCCGGGTTTCACAACGGTAATGTCGTGGGTTTTGAGCGCTTCCCGATATTAGGG
>WTGD01000255.1 GCA_011523725.1 Nitrospinota bacterium | reverse complement strand
GGCCTCAAGGTCGAGGACATGATCGAGGTGTTCAACGTCTCGAACGCGCGGAGCTACGCGAGTCAATTCCGCTTCCCGAACCATATATTGTCCGAAAAGTGGGACGGAAAATCGCGCGTCTACAACATGATAAAAGACGTCGGCATGGCCGTGAACATGGGGAAGAAGCACCGGGCGCATACCGAGCACGGGGAAGCCACGCTCGAATTTCTGGAAAAAGCCGTCAAGCGCGGGATGATCGAAAAAGATTTCACGTTGTTGTATCGTGATTACGAGAAGATCGTGAAGACGCGCTTGTAGATTCGGCTATAACTGGAGTTTCCGATGAAACTGGTGGTGGGCGTAACGGGCGCTTCCGGCTCGATATACGGCGTACGCTTGATGGAGGTTCTGCACGACGCGTATCCCGAAGTGGAGACCCACCTCGTCGTCTCCAGGGCGGGCATCCGCGTCCTGACCTACGAGACGGACGTGGACCTCGCAAAGCTCTCATCGTGGGCGAGCGTGGTTCATCCCGAGAGCGATATCGGCGCGCGGCCCGCGAGCGGGAGCGCAGGCTTCGACGCGATGGTAATCGCGCCTTGCTCGCTCAAGACGCTCGGTCTGATAGCCACCGGCACGGGCGATAACCTCATCTGCCGCGCGGCGGACGTGATGCTCAAGGAGCAGAAAAAACTCGTTCTCCTGCCGCGCGAGATGCCGCTCTCGGCGATTCACCTGGAAAACATGCACAAACTCGCCCTGATGGGGGTTTTCATACTGCCGGCGTCGCCGGGATTCTATTTCAAACCGCAGACGATGGAGGATCTGATCGATCACGTGGTGGGCAAGACGCTCACCTGCCTGGGGCTGGAACAGAACCTCTTCGAGCGCTGGCGGGGCCAGCACCCCGAGCGCAAGCGCCTCGCGGCGCGCCAGGATGGGGAGATGAACGGATGAGCAAAAAAGCGGAGATCGCCGCGCAACTCGTAAAGACGGGGCGGGATGTCTTCGGCCTCAAGGATGAGGAGCGAATCGCCGGGTATGCCGATGAGGTGGCGGAGATGATGCAGACGCTCTCGTCCGCCTCGATCGAGAAGACGCAAGAGCCTTTCCCCCCTCCCTTCGACGCTTCCCGAGAAGAAAAATAAATTGCCGCTCGCCAGGGCCGTACTGCCTTCGTTCTATCAGGATTCCGTGAAACTCATGCGCCTGGCGCGCGAGATCGGCGAAAAGAAGGGCGTCTCGGAAGTTGCGGCGCTCATGGGCACGCCGGCGAACCACGAGATACTGCTTCAGGCCGGGCTGGCGGAAGAGAGCGAAGTCGACGCCGGGCCGAACGATCTGGTGCTGGCCGTTGAGGCGGACACGCAGGAACTCGCGTATGAGGCGATTGAGGAAGCCAGAGCCTTTCTCACGCAAGCGCGGGCTGAAGGTGATGGCGGCGCGAGCGATTTTTCGCCGTCGAGCCTCGCGGGAGCGCTCGCCGGGGCGCCCGAATCCAACCTCGCGATGATCTCCGTGCCCGGCGCCCATGCCGCAAAAGAGGCCATGGACGCCCTGCGGCGCGGGCTTCACGTGTTCCTGTTCAGCGACAACGTGTCGGTGGATGACGAGGTGGCGCTCAAGCGGGAGGCCATAGAGCGCGATTTGCTCCTGATGGGTCCCGACTGCGGAACGGCGTACATCGGGGGCGCGGGTCTCGGTTTCACCAACGCCGTGAAGCCGGGGCGCGTGGGCTGCATCGCCGCCTCGGGCACCGGCCTGCAGGCCGTGGCCTCTCAACTCGACGCCCTGGGTGAGGGGATTTCGCACGGCATCGGGGTGGGCGGACGCGACCTGTCCGCAGAAGTGGGCGGGCTGATGACGATCCACGCGCTCGATTTTCTGTCGAGCGATCCGGAGACGGAAATCGTGGCGCTCATATCCAAGCCGCCCGACGCGGAGGTGCTGCCCGGAATCGAAGAGGCGCTTGGAAACTTCGACAAGCCGCACGTCGTGTGTTTTCTCGGCGCGGAAAACCCGGGATGGGCCGAAACTCTGGAAGATGCGGGCCACGCCGTGGCGGCGCTTTTGAAAGGCGAAACGTATCGCCCTGAAAATTTCTTCGACCAGGCGGGGTTGAAGGAGAAAATCGCCTCTGTAAGGCCGGAGGGGACAGCCGGGAGCGGGGGCGTTCTGGGTC
>WTGD01000359.1 GCA_011523725.1 Nitrospinota bacterium | reverse complement strand
GTTCACCACGGCGCGCGTGGCGCGCTCGCCGCGCTCGGGGTCGTAGTTCCACATGAAGCGCTCACCGTCCTTGTTGTAGAGATGAGCGCCCGCGTTGATGAAGCCGCTTGTGTGGGGCGGATAGCCCCTGATCTTGAGCGGCGCGGCCGCCAGGAGTTGATAGTCGATGAACTCCATGTCGATGAGCTCGGCGCCTGCGCGCAGCGCCATCGTATAGCCGTCGCCCGAGATGTAGGGCGGCGAGTCGTTCACCTCGTGGAGTTGCGGGGCGCCGCCCGTGGCCATGATGGTCGAGCGCGCATGCACCACGACGGGCACGCCCTCTCTGTACAAAAACCCCCACGCCCCGACGACGCGCCCGCCCTCTTTCATCAGATCCACGAAAATAGCGTGCTGGATCGTCTCCACACCCCATTCGCGCATCTTTTTCGCCAGAGACTGCATGAGCGGCTTGCCCATCAGCTTCCCGCAATGAAGAAGGCGCGGGAAACGATGCGAGGCGCTTTGTTTCTGATGATACTTGCCGTCATCCATCTTCACGAGGCCCAGACCCCAAGCGTCGAGTTCGACCGTCCTGTCGATGGCCTCTTCGCTCATGATGCGCATCAGCCGGTGGTTGCAGATTCCATAGCTCGCCTCGATGGAATCCTCGTACAGGAATTCGGGCTTGTCGGTGGGTTCGGAGTGGCCCATCGCCGCGGTGTATCCGCCGCGCGCCATGGATGAACTGCCGGAGGGAAACGTGGCTTTCGTGATGAGGACGGGCTTGACGCCCGAGCGGACGCAGCCCACGGCCGCCATCATCCCGGCGACGCCGCCGCCGATGATGAGAACGCCCGTCTCGATTCTTCTGACTTCGGAAAATGGACTCAACCCCGTCCTCCGCCGCGTTCCGTCTCCGGATAATCGGGCGCAGCCCTATCATGCAGCCGGCGCGGCGAACGCGCCCGATTCGGAATCTTCCCTTATTGTCTCGCCAGGAACGCGGAGATATGCTCCGTCACCGCTTCGGTGTCCTCAATCGCCATCAGGTGCCCCACACCTGGAACCACGACCTTCTCGGCGCCTTCTATCTTCGCGGCCAATTCGTCCGCGCAGGCGTGGAAGCCGGGCAAATCCTTCTCGCCCACCATAAGGAGCGTGGGCGCCGTGACCTTGCCGGCGACGTTCGCGAGTGATGTGTCCTGCGGGGGATTCTGGTCGAGCCAATGCGCGCCCGTGTATGTGAGGAGCATGTCCTCCGCCCAATCGGCGGCGTCCTCGTTTTCTCTCACCGAAGCGAAGATGGGGAGGTCCGCCCAGTAATCCTTGGCCGCCCGCAGCCCCTCCGCTCTCAGGGTGGCCATGGTCTGGAGTCTCTGATCGGCGAAGTCGGGCATGAGGCGGGGATAATCATAACCCGGTCCCATCGCGATAACCGACGCCGTCTTGTCGGGATACGCTGCGGCGAAGGCGAGCGCGATTCCGGCGCCGCGGCTCAAGCCCACGAGGTGGGCTTTGGGGATGCGGGCATGTTCGAGCAAATCGGCGAGATCCGCCACCTCAACGTCGCGACCGTAGTCCGTCGGGGGCTTCTCCGACCGGCCGTGCCCTCTCAGGTCATACGTCAAGACTCGGTGCGTGCCCCGGAGCGCGAGCTTCTGGCGCTCCCACATCGAGCGATTCAGTCCGTGCCCGTGTATGAAAACGATAGGGGGGGTCGGGGTGCTCATGCCATTGTCATCGTAGGAAATCTGGACTCCGTTGCATACTGCTTGCGCCACAGGAATTGCCTCCAGCGGGATGTTGATCATCCAAACCCCTCCGCCCGGCTTCTCCTCGAGCCGTCCCGCGTTGGCGGCCGGGTTGGGTTGGAAGAAATGTGTATACAACGATTCACCCTGATTCGCAAAGCGCCGGGCGGTCGACGGCGCGCGGCGACGGCATCCGGGTCTATTGAAAAAGGCCTGGTTTCGTGATTCGGCGTATGGAGCCGACCGGGAAGGGGTTCCGTAGGGGCGGTTCGCGAACCGCCCCCTACAGGAGGCTGTTGAAAAAGCCCGATGCGGCGCAATCCCCCTCTCTCGATACGGCCCTTCGGGCCTACCCGGGATGAGGGGATTGTTTTCTCTCGACCCAGGTAGCCGCCGCTCCGCCTCACCCTGAGTAGCGGCGAAGCCGCGTATTGAAGGGCGAAACTCGCGGCTCTCTTCAAAAAGAAACCCTTTTGCGCCAGAATGCAGGTCGTTCGACTTGAACCACGCACGGGAAAACTCTATCGAGCGCACCCCGTCCCGGCGCGCATGAAAGAAGAACCGCCATGAAACTCGTCTACGAGCATGCGCACATCCTCCATACGGACCACGACGAGGCGGTGCGCTTCTACCGCGAAATCCTGGGGGCGCGCGTCGTCGATTCGCGCGAGCGCAAAGGAGCACCCCAGACCAAGCTCATGGCCGGGGGCGGCATGCTCATCGTACGGGGCGTCCGCCCCGGGGAGAATCCCGATCCGCCAGGCCGCACGCCCCGGCTGGGCGTCGACCACATCGGCTTCTACGTGGGCGGGGGAGAACTCGAAGCCGCCCGCGCGATGCTCATCGAGCGCGGCGTCCCCATCATCGAGGAAGACGACATGCCACACCTCAAATACCTCTACTTCCAGGGGCCCGACGGGGTGGTGATCGAACTCATGGAAACCAAAGGGCCGCTTCCCGCATCGGTTCAGAATCAAGACGAGGAGTCATAAAGTCATGGAAAAAGCGCGCACGCTGATGGAGATGACGAACCCCGAGGCCGAGCAGATTTTAGGGGAAACCGGCCTCGCCATCATTCCCCTGGGCAGCGTAGAGCAGCACGGCGCCCACCTGCCGATGGGGACGGACTACTACGCGGCGGAGTCTTTCGCGAGGCGGGTCGCGGCCATCACCGGCGGACTCCTGGTGGATTTCAGTCCCTTCGGCGTCACCCCCCTGCACATGGGTTTCGGCGGCACGGTGTCGCTGCGCTCAGACACCATGATCCGCCTGATGCGCGACGTCGTCGGCAGTCTCCACAGCCACGGAGCGCGGAAGGTGGTGTTCCTGAACTGGCACGAACGCAACCTGCCGGCGATGGAGATTGCGGCCGAGGACGCCCAGAACGCGCACGAGGGTTTGAGGATCCTCATCGTTCACGCGCACTTCATCGCCAAGAACCTCTATGGCCAAAAGGTGGGCCTGACCCACGGCGGCGAACTCGAAGTCCTCCCCGTGCTCGCCGACAGGCCCGAACTCGCGCACTTGGAGCTTGCCACGGACGCATCCCCCATGGATCACGGGGCAAAGAGCGACGCGGCCCGGCGCGACCCGGCGGTCTACTATATCCCAAAGGACGTGCGCGATATGTACGAATCGGGCTGGTACGGCGTGATAGAGGACACCTCGCCCGAGCGCGTGGCCGAGGTGATGAGCGGCGTCTCCCGGGAAGCGGCCAGACGCATCAAGGCGTATTTCGGGCTGGCGTGACGCCAAAACGCTTTGAGTTCGCCCTTCTCATTTACTAAAGAAATCTTCCCTTATTCATCGACGAAAAGAGCGCCCGCCGGATGGCGGGCGCTCTCAACTTTCCAAAATCCCCGGCGCGGCAGGCGCCTGCAAACCAATCACTTCTATGCAGCCTTGCGACTACTGCGCTCCCTTCGCGATGCGCGCGTCGTCCTCATCGGGCATGAGCACGAATTCGGGATAGGCTTCGATGCCGAGTTCCGCCGAGTCCTGTCCATGGTCCTCCGCGGAGGCCGACACCCGCACGCCCATCGTCTTGTCCAGAACCAGCCAGACGACGTATGAGGCCACGAACACGAAAACGCCTATCGCCACGATCCCCACGATCTGCGCAAACAGGTTGCCGCCCGCCGCGATGCAGACCGCGAGCGTCCCCCATACGCCCGCGAACAAGTGGGCGGGAATCGCGCCAACGACGTCGTCTATTTTCCAGTTCTCCAACATCTTCAAGCCGAACGCGCACGCCAGGCCGCCGATGGCGCCGATGATGACCGCCCAGTGGTATTCGACGATGTTCGGGCCCGCCGTGATGGCGACGAGGCCGCCGATGGCGCCGTTCAGCACCGCGAGCAAGTCCACGCGCCCGAAGATGGACTTCGCGGTGAACAGGACGGCGAGGCACCCCGCCCCCGCCGCGAGGTTGGTGCTCACGAACACGTTGCTCATCGTCACCGCATCGACCGAGCCCTTGACCACGAGCATCGATCCGCCGTTGAACCCGAACCAGCCGAACCAGAGGATGAAGACCCCCAGGGTGACCAGCGGCACGTTCGAGGGCGGCGTGGACTTGACGCTCCCGTCTTCGCGGAACTTGCCGCGCCGCGCACCCACGACGATGACGCCCGCGAGCGCCGCCCATCCCCCGGTCGAGTGTACGATGGTGGAGCCGGCGAAATCGCTGAAGCCAAGCCCCGTGAGCCAGCCCCCGCCCCACGTCCACGCGCCAACGACCGGGTAGATGATGCCGGTGAGGACGGCGATGAAGACGAAGAACGACCACAGCTTCACGCGCTCGGCGAGGGCGCCCGAGACGATGGAGGCGGTGGTCGCCACGAACGTCATCTGGAAGAACCAGAAAGACATGCTGGCGTAGTCGGTCCCGAGCACGGCCTTCGTGGCCTTCTCGTTCCCGGCCAGGATGGCGAATTCATCCGCCGAGGGCCTGAACAGGAGTTTGACCGCGCCGATCCAGCCGCCAACGTCCACGAACATCAGGTTGTAGCCGATGATGTAGAACATGATACCCGCGATGGCGTAGAGACCGATGTTCTTGAGACAAATCACCGAGGCGTTCTTGGTGCGCACCGAACCCGACTCGAGCATCGTGAAGCCCGCGCACATCCACATGATGAGCACACCGCAGATCAGCAAAAAGAAAGTGTTGAATATGTATTTGTCATTTGCGATCCGGGTCTCGACGGGTACGGCCGCATCCGCTCCACTCGTGGTGAACAACAGAACGACGAAGGCGAGAAACACCCCCCACGCAGCGGGCCATGGAAGAGAAAATCGATGATCGTCTTTCATGAATTCGCTCCCGTTTGAGTAGAATCCGCTTGAAATTCGCTTGTTTTTCGAAGGCATTTTCTATGACGCCGCGGCGGAAGGGCCGCAACAGGGACGAGCAGAGCATGACGTGTCAGATGGTGAGCGGTTCGAGGCGGAGTGTGGGTCTTCATACGCGACTCCGGGCATGGACGTTCTCTGTCGTGGTGATTACAGGATCATTAGAACATGGGGGAAGGGGATGATTCAAGAAATTTTTTCACGAGGATACTCACGGGTTCGGCGCGAACCGCCTTCATCACGTCGATTGGATCACTCCGACTACAGGCCAGAAAAAACGCCCGCCGGCTGGCGGGCGCTTTCGACTCGATAGTGAAACTCAAGCGGGCAGGGGCACGTCTTCGCCGTAAATCTTCTCGGACTGCTCCTGCGTCACCGGGTTGCCCTCGGGATCGTGCAAGGGATAGGCCTTGAGCGTGCGCATGAATACCTGAAGGCCGTAGTGAAGCGCCACCATCGCGCCGATCTCCATGATTTGGGCCTCGCTGAAGTGCTTCTTGCCCTCGTCGTAGAATTCCTTGTCGAGCCTCGCGGCGTCGCGATACATCCAGTAGGAATACCGGAGCGCCCACTTCTCGGCGTCGGTGAACTGCGCGTCGTTCTCGAAATCCCCGCAGGCGGCCTCGATGCGCTCTTCGGTGAGGCCCTCTTTTTTCGCCTGCTCGGAGCGCAGGTTCGCGAAGTAGGTGTCCTGCGCGGTCCTGGCGAGCTGGATGCGGATCATCTCCTTGAGCTTGTGCTCCACCCCGCCCATGGCGTGGGAGCGGTGCATGGCGTCGTGCAGGGCGGCGGCGTAGCCCGGCGCATGGGCCATGATGCGCGAGAACAATTCATCGGGCGCCTGGGTCTCGGCGGTGCGCTCCATGACGCGCTTCCAGTTCTTCTCTTCGATTCGGTCGGTATCGAGCGGCTCGATAATCGGCATGTCGTCCTCCTAACTTCCGCCTGCCCGTTGCGCTTCGCCCTCTTCGATCGCGCGGTCGAGCGGGCCGCTCAGGTGCGAGACGGGGCAATCACCGTAGATGCGCCGCGATTCCTCCTGGCTCACGAGCCTGCCGTCGGGGGTGAACATGGGATAGAAATCGAGCGTCCGGAAGAACGTGTGGTAGCCCACGTTGAAGCCGATGAAAGAGCCGAGCTCCACGATCTCCTCATCCGAGTAGTGCTCGCGCAGCCTCGCGTAGAAGGCCTCGTCAATCTTCTCGGGCTCCGAATCCATGAGCTCGCTGTATTCCAGGGCCAGCTTTTCGGCTTCGGTGAAAAGATCGCTCTCGCGCCAGTTGTCGATGCCCTCGTCTATCATCTCTTCCGTCAAGCCCGCCTGCTTCGCCGAAGCAGAACGCACGTTGCCTCAGTAGTTGCAAAAGGCGCGGCGCGACAGCTGAACGCGGATGATCTCCTTGAGCTTGTGGTCGATGACGCCGGTGTTGAACACCGTGCCCCAGGCGAGGTACATCGATTTCGCCAAGTCCTCGTTGTGGCCCTGCATGGCGTGAAAGGCGGGGTCGGGCGCGCGGTGTTTGAGCGCCTTGTTGAGGAAAGGAGCGAGTTTCGTCTTCTTCAGATCCTCGATGTCGAGCATGGTGATGTTGGAC
This sequence comes from Nitrospinota bacterium, assembly GCA_011523725.1. GTDB lineage: Bacteria > UBA8248 > UBA8248 > UBA8248 > UBA8248 > Bin107. The sequence goes on along the minus strand of WTGD01000359.1, from coordinate 5,181 downwards.
ATATGAAATCTCCCTGAAAATGATGTGCGGGATAAATGATCGGCTATCGCATCAGGCGCCACTCTCCGCCTGAACGCGGCGCAATGCGGCGTCGAGGACGGAGGCGGCGCGCTCGGCTTCTTCTTCCGTCAAGACCAGCGGCGGGCTGATGGTGACGGTGTTCGAAGGACCCGCCGCGATGCCGGCGTTCTTTCCGAAAATCACGCCTTGCTCCTTCGCGTAGGCCAGCACCTTCGCCGTGGCCGCCGTGGACAGCGGCGCGCCGTCTTCCTCTATCAACTCCACGCCCCAGATGAGGCCCACGCCCCGCACGTCGCCCACGCAGGGGATGTCGGAGAGTTTTCCCAGAAGTCCGCCGAGATATGCGCCTACTTTCGCGCCCCGCGCGGGCAACTCCTCATCCATCATGATCTCGAGATTCTTGAGCGACGCCGCGCAGGCGACGGGGTGTCCGCCATAGGTGTTTATCTGCAGAAAGCCCGAATCTCCCTCGGCGTTCAAGGCCTCGAATATCTCGTTCGTGGTCGCCGTCGCCCCGATGGGCAGATAGGCGCTGCTCAGTCCCTTGGCCATTGTCATGATGTCTGGCGCGATCTCGTACAGATCGGAAGCGAAGAGTTGCCCCGTTCGCCCGAAGCCGGTGATGACCTCATCGGCGATGAACAAGACCCCGTGCTTGCGGCACACCTCTCGCATGCGCTTCAGGTAATCCGCGGGCGGGGGAATCACCCCGCCGCCGCCGATGACGGGCTCCGCGATGAACGCCGCCACCGTTTCGGGGTCTTCGTAGCGGATGACCTCATCCAACTCGTCCGCGCACCGGGCGGCGAGCTCTTCCTCGGTGTCCGCATTGCTTCGGTAAAAATACGGGGCGCTCACGTGAATCACGCCCGGGAGCAGCGGCTCGAACATCGCGCGCCGGAGCGTCTGGCCGGTGAGGCTCGCTCCGCCGATGGTCGCCCCGTGATAGCCCTGGTGGCGGGCGATGATCTTATACCGCCTCCCGCCGTTCAGGCGTCCATAGGCGCGGGCCAGCTTGATGGCCGTGTCCACCGCTTCTGAGCCCGAGTTCACGAACCAGACGCGCTCGACTCCGTCCGGCAACAAGGACGCCAACCGATCGGCGAGTTTAGCCGCTGGGGGATTCACCTGCGTCAGCGGATAATAAGCCAACTCGAGCATCTGCTCGTACGCCGCCCGGGCCACCTCGTCGCGCCCGTAGCCGATGTTCACGCACCAAAGCCCCGCCATGGCGTCGATGTATTCCTTGCCGGAGGCGTCCTGGATGGTCGAACCCCTGGCCTTGACCACGACGTCGAGGGGATTCTCCTCCATCCCGGAATGGTTCATGAGCGGATGCCAGACGTGCTCCTTGTCCATCGTCCGCAGGGATTCGGCTTCGGCTATGGCTGGGTTCATGGGTGTCCCCTCTCGGGTTTCAGCGGTTCGGAATTCCATGGATCGACGCCGGAAATCTTAATGCGCAAACGGGCACGAATCAACCGCCGGGAGAACTAGCCCGGCGTATACTCGGGGTTTTCGTTCCTGATCCGAAAGGCCTGGCGCCCGATGCCCTCGATTTCGCCCTCTATCAGGTCGCCCGGCTGGAGGTATTCCCCCCACGAGGCGGCGTTGCCGGCCGGCGAGCCGGTGCCGATGATGTCGCCCGTCCGCAGCGTGGCGACGCCCGAGAGATACGATACCTGCTCGGCGATGCGCCAGACCATGTCGCCCGTGGTGGCGTCCTGCCTGAGTTCGCCGTTCACCCAGAGCTTGAGTCTCAAATCGTGGGGGTCGAGCCCCTCTTCGGGGAGCAGGATGTAGGGGCCGATGGGAGCGAAGCCGTCGGGTGCCTTCATGGCGTACCAGTCGATGAACTTGCCCATGTTGAGGCTCGTGCGGTCGCTCATGTCGTTGAACAGGGTGTAGCCGCCCACGTGATCCATGGCCCTTTCCACGGGAATGTTCTTGCCGCCCTGTCCGATGAGCACGCCGAGTTCCAGTTCATAATCGAGCTTTTCCATCGAGGGATAGACGGGCACGTCGTCATACGGGCCGCTCACGCACGTCGCGGGCTTCAGGAAACAGTAGAGCGGGAGTTCCTCCTTGAAATCATCCACTTCGGTGCGCGCCATCTCGGCAGCATGGGCCACGTAGTTCCGCGCCATGCAAAACAGCGTGTCCGGCACGACAGGAGGGAGGATCTCGACCTCTTCCGGCTCATAGACCACCTGCATCCCGTCGAAGCGAGCCGGGTCTTTTTTGCTCCCGTGCGCTTCGATTGCTTCAAGAGCTTCCTCGGCGAGAGGGCGGTTCAGCTCCAGATCTTCGATGAACTCCTCGCAATCATGGGGGACCTCGGCCTCGACACGATCCATGACCTCCGCCGCCGACTCCTCATCCAGCGACAGGGCGTAGGCCAACTTGAGATCGGCGATTCTCTCCCCGAACAAGACGCCGATGCGCGCCTCGCCCGCCAGGCTGAACGTACAGATTCGCATGAGGATGAGCCTCCAGGTTCAAGTCCGCGGCATCGGGCATCCTACCACAGGGGCATGGGCTGCGCCGCAACGCTCGTGAAGCGGCACCCCGAGAAAATAGACGACACACGAAAATCCGCAGGCTCCGTTCAGTATGGGCCCCTAGACCACGCCCTCATCTTCGAACTCTTTCAACTCCGCATCCGACACGCCGAGCAGACCGCCCAGGATTTCCGCGTTGTGCTGGCCCACGAGCGGGGCGGGAGCGGCGTAGCCGCCTTCCATATCGCTGAACTTGAAGGGGAAGCCGGGGGCTTTCGCGCTCTTGAGCGTTCCCAGGGTGGGGTGTTCGATGTCGACTATCATCCCGCGCTCTCGCATGTGGGGCCAGGCGAGGATGTCCTCGATGGTGTTCACCGGCCCGCAGATGACGTCGTGCGCCCGCAGGGAGGAAACCGCTTCTTTCGCTTCGCGGCGCTTCGTCCACTCGGTGATGATGGCGTCCACCTCCGCGACTCTGCTCACGCGCCGGCTCATATCCTCGTATCGTTCATCACCGATCAGATCGGCGCGTTCGATGCCGCGCAGTATGTTGTGCCAGTGCGCGTTGGTGCCCGAGGCGATGATGACCCACCCGTCCATCGTCTCATAGGCGTTGAACGGCGCGAGCCGCATGATGCGGTTGCCGATGCGCGGCGGGAGCCCCAGTTGTTCGTAGCAATCCATCGGCTCATCGAATATCAAGGAAAAGATGCAGTCGATCATCGAAATGTCGACCTGCTGACCCTTGCCGGTGCGCTCGCGGTGAAAGAGCGCCGTCATGATGGCGCCGAAGGCGAACGTGCCTCCCACGCTGTCGCCAAGAGCCGAGCCTGCCTTGGTGGGCGGGCCGTCGGGAAACCCCGTGAGGTTCATGAGGCCCGAGGCTGCCTGGGAGACGGCGTCGTAGCCCTTGAGCCCCGCATCCGGCCCCGTCTGGCCGTAGCCCGTGACGGAGCAGTAGACCAGGGAGGGTTTTCGCGCGTGAAGCGTCTCGTAGTCAATTTTAAGCCTTTTCGTGACGCCGACGGAGAAATTCTCCACCAGGATGTCGGAGCGATCGACGAGGCCATAGAACATTTCGAGACCCCGGGGGTCCTTGATGTTCAGGGTGACCGCCTTTTTCGCGCGCGTGCGCTTCAAGTAAGCCATCCCCAGGTCCTCATCCGTCTGGGGATGATAGGAGACGCCCTTCTCACCGATGTAGGGAGGCGAGTAAGCCACCGGGTCGCCCGTGGCCGGATTGTCGATCCGGATGACCTCGGCCCCCAGCCCCGCCAGAAAAAGCGTGGCCTGCGGACCCGAGAGAAACTGCGTCAGGTCAAGGACGCGGATGCCTTCGAGTGGCTTCGTCATAAAAGGCCGGACTAGCCTTCGAGCAGAATCTTCACCGCCTGGCGAGCCGCATCGCCCGCGCGCGCGGAGATTTCCTCATCCGAGAGCGTACTCAAGGGGTGTTGAATCACCACGGGATTGAGGTCGTTCATTCCCAAGGCCGCCCTTTGAACGTGGGCTTCGTGCAGGAAGACCTCCGTCACGACCACGGCGGTGGGCACGCCCTTTTCTTCCAGGGAGACCGCATCGTGCATACAGCACGAAGTGCAGGAGCCTCAGTCGCCAATCGCCGTCAGGACGACGTCGTTCTCCTCCGCAATCTGCGCGATCAGCTCGGCCGCCGCGTTTTTGGAAAAACTCTCTTTCTTGTAGTAGCGCACCTCGGCGAAGGGGCCTTCCGCCTCCATCAGCGCCGTGGTTTTCTCGAGCAGCCTGCGCCCGTTCCACTTCGTGTTGTCCAGGACGCCGAGCTTCAGGCCCTTCAAATCCCCGACGCGCTTTGCAGTGGGCTGGGCCGCGGCCTCGACCACCCCCCGGGGGTCGTAGACGACCTGGCCGGTCATGACGTCACTCATGGTTTCCTCCTGTTTTCTCTTCCAGACTCTAAAGCAGACAGGTGCCGTCCACGCAGACGGGGCCGCCTTCGAGCGCTCTTCCGTCGATTGCGCGCAGCACCGGATTCGTCATGTGGCCCCAGCCGGGAATGAAAGCGGAGAAACGGCCCGCCTCCCCCCCCGCCACGAACAGGTGTATGTTCTCAGGCGCCGGCACGATGGGGATTCTCTCGTCCGGTTCGCGCCTGTACCATTTGGGGATGTTGCGGTTGTAGACTTTCCCGTAGCGGTGGTTGAACGAAATATCGGCGAACGTGTTCCTGGTGTGCATCCACAGATAGCTCTTCACGTCGTTCCGCGTCCAGTTCTTCGCACTGATGGTCGCCCCATGTTCCGGGCTGATGACGACGGCGCACGAGCCGCTGCTCACTGCGTTGTTGTGCGCAATCGTGCTCATCGCCGAGCAGATACTGTCGAGGATGCCCTCGGGGTCGTCCGCGATGTGGTTCGTCACGCTGTGGGGCGCCTCGGCCGCGATGGCGAAGACGGTGGAATCCTCGGGCGCGTAGCCCTGTTCCACGTGATAGGGCGCCCAGGGACTCGCTTCTTCGTTCTCCGCGATGCAGTAAGTGTATTTCGTGGGACAGCCCAGCGTACTCTTGTCCAAGTCGCCCGGCCACGCGCCGCCGGCGTTTAAGAGCACATCCGCACCGCGCGCCCTATCGTCGCGTTCGCGCGGTTGCCCGAGCCGAACACGTTGCAGCCCGCGTTCA
>WTGD01000391.1 GCA_011523725.1 Nitrospinota bacterium | reverse complement strand
GAAATGGATGATGTGACGACACGCTCGAGCCTGCATCCTGCCGTCAGCGTCATGCCCAGCACGTTGGCCGTCGCTGAGGCGCATCAGCCCGATCCGAAGCGAGTGATCGCCGCTATCGTGGCGGGCTATGAAGTAACCAATCGCATCGGAAATGCCGTGAACCCGACGAGCCACTATGAACGCGGGTTCCATCCCACGGGTACATGCGGCACTTTCGCCTCCGCGATAACGGCATCGAAGCTTCTGGGGCTTTCGGTCGAGGCCACCTCCAATGCGATGGGCATCGCGGGCAGCCAGGCGGCGGGTTCGATGCAATATCTCGATAACGGCGCCTGGACAAAGAGGTTTCACCCGGGGTGGGCGGCGCATAGCGGTATCATCGCCGCCTATCTGGCCCAGGAGGGTTATACGGGACCGGAAGATATTCTGGGCGGGAAAACGGGATTTTTGCATGGTCATAGTGACGACTATACGCCTGAGTATGTGGTGGAGCATTTTGGTGAGTATTGGGAAATCTGTGAGAGTGCCATAAAGCCCTACGCTTGCTGTCGTTATAACCATGCTTCGATTGACGCCACAATCGAAATTTGCAAAGCGCATGATATTCAACCTGAGGAAATAAGACGAGTAAAAGTCCGGGTTCCAGAGACGAGCGTGATGGTCGTCATCGAACCTTATGATATGAAAACGAATCCGCAAAATATCGTTGATGCGCAGTTCAGCCTTCAATACGCCGTGGCTGTAGCGATTCTCAGGCGCGCCGCGGGGCTTGATGAATATGCCGACGATTTCCTCCGGTCTCAGGTTTACTCCTCAATCATCAAGAAAATTGAATGCTACGGCGATGCCGAAATGGAAAAGGAATTTCCGGACAAATGGCAAGCGCATGTCGAAATCGAGACTGATCGCGGCGTATTCGAAGCGCATCAGGATTATCCGAAGGGGGATTCACGAAATCCGTTGACGTGGGATGAGTTAGTCGAACGGTTCTATGTGATGACGGCCCCAATGCTCGATAAGGAAACAGGAGATTCGATCATCGAGCGGGTGAAGGATTTGGAAAACCTGGATAGCATCTCCGAGGTCATGGAACTTGTGTCCAAGGCGCAGGGAGTGCCAGCCTGATGATTCATCAGCGGGAAAGGAAACCATTGCAAATTGCGCGCTTTGCTTCAAAGACTCGTTCGGGTCGTTTTTCCGTTGTTGAATCGCTGAAAGATGGAAATTCCCAAAGCCAAACGCATTGCAAGACGCCTGAGGAGGTGAGTCGCCATCCCCTCTTGATATCGCTCGGGGTCTTTGGAACCCAAAACGAGAAAACCGATTCTTTTCTCACGGATTTCCAAACTGACAACAGCGGTTGATTGGATGTTTTCGCTCAATGCGTCTGGAAACAGCGGGCCTCCACCTCCTTCCAGTTTGCCTTGGAGCACAACTCCTCCATCCATAGGCACGAGTTTTTCTTCTAGTTTGCCAAGTGGGCGAATGCGGGATGACTCGTCAGATTTCGGCGCGATCACGGGAATGCCGTCGATGGGCTCGAGAAGCAAAAAGCCTGCGTATTCGATTCCGAAGCGCGATTCGATATTTTTTACGATTTCCGTAAGGCTCGCCAGTGAGGGTGATTGTTCGAATAAAAGTTGTTCAATGGCGATAAAGTCTTTTTCGATTTGCTCGTTTTGGCGAACGATTTCTATCGTTTCATCGAGAAGTCGTATCAAATCCTCTCTTTCGCCTTTCAGGCGGTCGAAAAGTTTATTTCGCAGGTTCAGGACCTTTGCCGATGTGCTGTCTTGCGTCAGCAGGCCGCTTTGGCGAAGTGAGTCCGGATGTTCGATGAAAAAACCGGGATTCTCTTCTAAATAACATACAACATCATCCGCCGAAATCGGCGCCATTTCGGTTCTCCTTGCACGGCATATGGATAAACAAAGGGGCGGATCGATGAGGAAAGCTCGAAATTCCCGACAAGCTTACCACTCGGGTTGGGGATTGACAAAAACCTTGGAGCGAATCAAAAACATCTAAACGATTGATGGTGTTTTCATATAACCAGTTTATTCAGACAGCGAGGAAATCATGAAAACTTTAGAACCAGGGAGCGTGACTGTCGGCTTCGTCGGAATCGGGAAGATGGGAACGCCCATGTCGAAAAATCTGAGGCGTGGCGACTACGCGGTCGTGGCCTATGACACGAGGCCGGACAACGTCGAGGCCTTGAGGGATGATGGTGTGCAAGGGGCTGAGAGCTTGGCCGATCTCGCAAGGCGCGTCGATGTCGTCATCACGATGTTGCCCGATAGCGATGTCGTGGATGCCGTGGTCGATGGGCCGGATGGCATATCTACGCAACTGGATAAGGGGAAATTGATAATTGACATGAGTTCCTCTTATCCCACGAGGACGAGGACTCTTGCCTCACGCGTAAAAGACAAGGGTCTGCACCTTATCGGCGCGCCTGTCTCGGGCGGCGTCGTCGGAGCGGAAGCCGCCACACTGGCGATCATGCCGGGCGGCCCCAAAGAAATTGTGAATGCGGCAATGCCTATTTTCGAGACGTTGGGCAAAACCATTGTGCATATCGATGAAGCGCCGGAATCCGGACACGCGATGAAATGTGTCAACAATTTCCTCTCCGCCACGGCTCTGCTCTCATCGATGGAAGCCATGGTTTTGGCAACGAAATTAGGCCTCGAGCCAGAAAAAGCGCTCAAAGTCTTAAATGGCGGTTCGGGCATGAACAGCGCCACTAAGGACAAATGGCCCCGCTTTCTCCTGCCGAGGGATTTTACCTGTGGGTTTTCCACTGGATTGATGCACAAGGACCTCTCAATGGGGAGCGATCTGGCGCGCGAGAACGGTGTAACGGCGTTTTATTTGAATCATGCCCGCCAGATATATGGTCTTGGGTTGCAAAAATACGGGCCGGATTCGGACCAGACGGAACTGCTGCAAATGTTTGAAGAATGGTCGGGTCAGCAGGTGAGCGAACCACCGGCCTAGTTGGAGGCCGCTGATAAGACAGCGCAGCCTCATTATGAGATGTTTTTCCTCTGGAGGTTTTCCATGTAAACTAACTTCTTGCATGGATTCAAGTGCTTGCGCAAAGCTCGATTTTCAAAAGGTTTAGATTATGTTCCGAAAATCGAATCAAGAAAATATGTTCAAACCTTCATTACAGCTGATTCTTGCTTTCAGTATTTTCCTCTTGCTCCTTCCAGCCATGTCGGGATGCGCAAAAACCAGGAAGCAAATGGGTAAATGGTGGGAGAGGAACATTCAAAACCCGGTTAAAGGATTTAAGGATCGTCAAATCATCGTCACGTCGAATCCGCCACAGGCGGATGTTTTTATCAACGATGTTTATCAGGGCAAAACACCTTTGCGCCTGAAGTTCAAGGTAGGCATGACGGATGTTTTCAAGGGTTTTACCGTATCGGTTCAGAAAAAAGGATATTTACCTGTAAGACGCACCATATCGTATCGGACCGAACGGGTGACGTTCAGTTTGATCAAAAAGAAAAAATGAAGAAGACGGCCGGGTTGTCGGTGCCTGGAATTGACTTTTAGGGGTTGGATTGATACATATCCTCTTCGTTATGGCCGAAAGTTGGGGAAATGGTTGATTTTTAAGTCCGAAGTATAATTTGGACGTCAAGGAGATTGCTTGAATGTATGCTGTAGTGGAAACCGGCGGCAAGCAGGTGCGCATCGAAACGGGAGATCAAATCCTGGTAGAGCGCTTGCCCGGCGATGTTGGAGAAAGCGTCGAGTTTGATGATGTTCGGCTCATCGTAGATGGGGAAGAAGTGGTTACGGACAGGGAGGCGTTGGGCAAAGCCAAGGTAAAAGCGGTGATTCGTGACCACGGGCGCGGGAAAAAAGTCATCGCTTTTCGCTTCAAGCGGCGCAAGAAAGTTCGGGTCAAAAAAGGGCACAGGCAGCCTTATACTCAAATAGAAGTGACAGACATCCTCGCATCAGGATGAAAGGATTGGCAAATGGCGCATAAAAAAGCGGGTGGAAGTTCCTCGAATGGACGAGATAGCGCGGGTCGCCGCCTGGGCGTAAAGCGTTTTGCGGGGGAAAGCGTAAACGTGGGAACCATCCTCGTCAGGCAACGCGGCACGGTCTTTCATCCGGGTGAGAACGTCGGTTTAGGCAATGACCATACCCTCTTTGCCAAAGCAAGTGGAAAATTGAAATTCGAGCGCAAAGCCAAGGGCCGCCGAATTATCAGCGTCATCCCGGCGGAGTAGTCTTCAATCGGCAGGCTCCGCCCCCGCCATGTTTGTTGATAACGCAAAAATACGTGTGCAGGCCGGCCGTGGAGGCGACGGTTGCCTTAGCTTCCGGAGGGAGAAGTTCGTGCCGAAAGGCGGTCCTGACGGGGGGGATGGCGGACGTGGTGGGCACGTCGTTTTTCAGGCGACGTCGTCTTTGAACACGCTGACGCACTTCAGATTCCAGCCGCTATTAAGGGCGGAAAAAGGCCAGGCGGGTATGGGAAGCAACAAGCATGGTGCCGACGGGGAGGATTTGCTGATTGAGGTGCCTCTTGGAACCATCGTGCGAGACACTGAGACGGGAGAAGTTGTGGCCGATCTTTCGGGAGAAAGCGTGGAAGTGATCATCGCGCGAGGGGGGCGAGGGGGACTCGGCAACGAGCATTTCAAGAGTTCAACGAATCGAGCGCCCCGGAGAACGACAAAGGGAAAAGCGGGCGAAGAGCGCCTCTTGGAATTGGAACTGAAACTACTCGCGGATGTCGGGCTCATCGGGATGCCCAATGCCGGGAAATCGACCCTGATATCGAGAATTTCCGAGAGCAAGCCCAAAATTGCTGATTATCCGTTCACCACGCTTCAGCCCAATCTGGGGGTGGTGGATTTGGGCGGATATGCTTCATGCGTGGTGGCCGATATCCCGGGATTGATTCCAGGAGCGAGTCAGGGGAAAGGCCTGGGGCTGGAGTTCCTGAGGCATGTAGAACGCTGCGAATTGTTGCTTCACCTGGTTGACGCCTCCTTGCCGCCTGAGCGTGGCCTCATGGATTTTGATGCACTGACCGATGAACTATCCGCGTTCTCGCCTCTGCTTGCGCAGAAACACAGAGTGGCGGTTTTGACGAAAATGGATGTAACGGAGTCGAGGGAGCATTCCGTGAAGCTCCGGGAGGGGCTCATGACGCGTGGTGTGGAAGTCCATGCCATCTCGGCGGTATCGGGTCTTGGCGTCGATGAATTGCTGGGTAGAATATCTCGAATGCTCCGGCAAACGAGAGAACTGGAAAACGGCGTCACCTCCACCCACGAACAAAGAACCGATGAGTGAGACGATGAGCAAAAGAGATGACGCTGTTCTCAACAGCCGGCGCCTTGTGGTCAAAGTGGGAAGTTCGGTATTGACGGCATCGAATGAACTGGGCGTCAACCGAAGGGTTTTGGGACGTATCGCCTCCCAGGTCGCGAAACTCCGAGAAGAGGGCAGGCAAGTCGTCGTGGTTTCATCAGGCGCCATTGCGGCGGGTGTGAAAAGACTGGGATTCAAGGAAATTCCCAGAGCGGTTCCTGAACGCCAAGCCGCCGCCGCCGTTGGTCAACCCATTTTGATGGAAGCGTATGGCCGCGCATTCAAGCAAAGGGGCATCGAGACGGCGCAAGTTTTGCTCATCCATTCAGACCTGGATGAGAGAAGCCGATTCTTGAACGCCTGCAATACCTTCGAGGCCCTGATCAGCAAAGGCGTGCTCCCGATTGTCAACGAAAACGATACGGTTTCCATTGAGGAAATCCGTTTCGGAGACAACGACACACTGGCCGCCCAGACCGCCCAAATGGTTCAGGCGGGTCTCGTCATTATCTTGTCAGACGTGGCGGGCTTGTACGATGAGGATCCCAGGAAATCAAAAACGGCGCGTTTGATTCCCCGAGTCGAGGGTCTGCCTCAGGAAATCGCCTCGGTCGCGGGCACTAGCCGGAACCCGCTTGCCCACGGGGGAATGCGCACGAAGGTTGAGGCCGTCAACATCCTCAACAAAGTGGGCATCAGCACTCTCATCGTGAAAGGGAGGGACCCCAACGTCATTGAACGGGTAGTGACGGGGGAGCCGTTGGGGACGCTTTTTGTGCCGAATGGCGCGCGCTTGAAGGGGAAAAAGGGTTGGATAGGAACCACGGCCAAACCACGCGGGTGGCTCAAGATCGATAGCGGCGCCGTAAACGCCATGCTGAAAAGAGGGAAAAGCCTTTTGCCCAGTGGTGTCGTATCCGTTAAAGGAAATTTTCGTTTTGGTGACGTGGTGGAGATACAAGATACCGAGGGAATGGCGATTGGCCGCGGGCTGGCGAATTATTCGAGTGATGATGCTGTCCGCATAGCTGGGAAACAAACCAAGGAAATCGCCTCTATTCTTGGAGGCAAGGACTATGACGAGATTATTCATCGAAACAATTTCGTTTTGATTGAGAAATAACAGGGAAAACCAAGGAGAGCGATTGCGCGTCGGGATTCTGGGCGGGACATTTAACCCGATTCACTATGGGCACCTCCGGTCTGCCGAAGAGGTGCGCAAAGCGCTGATGCTTGATGAAATCAGGTTTATTCCGTCTGCTTTACCTCCTCATAAGCCGCAAGATGAAGTCGCCTCAGCGGCTGACCGGCTGGAAATGGTTCGGATTGCTTTGGAGGAATATCCTGCGTATGTATGCGATCCCGTTGAAGTAGAGCGGGGAGGGCTGTCTTATACCCTCGATACCTGGGAAGAACTGGCCGGAAGCGCATCTGTTGATAACAACATGTTTTTCATCATCGGCGCGGACGCGTTTCTTGAGTTGGGCACATGGCACAAGCCCAAAGAGGTTTTAAGCGCCGTCGATTTTGCTGTTACATTGAGAGGAAATCAGCATTCCTCAGAGTATTTGGAAGCGCTTCTCCAGGTGATTCAAGAAATCGAACCGGGTTATTGCATGGGCAAGTCCTTGAAAGAGGCGGAACTTACTGACAAAAAGCGAGTCATAAAATTTGTACCAATCACTGATGTTGATATTTCGGCAACCCGGATCAGGCAGTATATCAAGGAGTCTTGCTCCATACGGCATTTATTGCCACGCGAAGTCGAACTCTTTATAATTCGCCGCCGATTATATGGGCATTCGGGAACGGTTTGCTGAAGATTGAGGAGGATGGGGACCCATCGAGAAACTAGAGAGTCGGCTTCATGCTCTTCAGGAATCACTGGAAGCGAAGAAAGCGATGGATGTAGTGCTTTTGGACCTTCGACCTCTGTCTGTCGAGGTGGATGCCTTTTTGATTTGTCATGGAACGAGTCTCCGGCATGTGAAAGCGCTTTGTGAGGCGGCTGGGGAAGAGGTAAAGAAAATTGGGGATACTGTATTCTTGACGGAAGGATTGGCTGAGGGAAATTGGGTGTTGATGGATTGTGGTGATTTCCTTGTCCACATATTCAACGAAAAGAGTCGGGATTTTTATCGACTGGAAGATTTATGGTCACATGCGACTGTCATCAAGCCAATGGCGCCTAGCGCTTAGTTATCAGAATGAAAGTTGAGGTTCAAAGTGAAGCATTTGACGAAAAAACAGATGAGAGATTTAGAAGAAAGATTGAACGAGGTTCGCCGTGAAATACTCGGGGATGTGGAGAAAAGCAAGATACACACCAAAGAAATTGGTGACGACGGGACTCAGGATATTGCCGACATGGCTGCCGACACATATTCTCGCCAGGTATTGATGGATTTGGGAGAAAGGGAGCGGGAGCGTTTGCGGGAAGTGGAAGCGGCATTCCAGAGGATCGAAGATGGACTTTATGGTATTTGTGAGGAGTCGGATGAGCCGATTCCCTACTCCCGCCTGGAAGCGATCCCCTATGCGCGTTATACGGTGGTGGCTCAAAATGCAATTGAAAGGCGCGGTGGTAGTTAGAAACCGTGCGGAGAGTTGCGAATGAAAATTCGGACTCTCCTCATTCTGGCAGCTCCTGTTGCGGCTGCTGTCTATTTTCTTCACTACAATCGAGAAATCATAGACCTGCGTCTCAACGATGACTGGTCTGTGCGGGTTCCATTGGCTCTGGTGGTAATCGGAGCTGCTCTCATTGGTTCGTTTCTGGCTTCCGTTTTGGGGTGGGGTGACGCTACACTTGGTTGGGTATCGCGTAAGAAGATATCCAGGAAACAAAAACGTTTGCATCGCGCCCAAGAGCGATTTGCCAAGGCCCAAAGCCTTGGAATTCAAGGAAAAAGAAGGCGTGCCCGAAAAGAACTCAAGCGTGCACTCAAGGACGATCCTTCTTTTATTCCCGCCTTGAGGCTGGCTGCCGATTTAGCGACAGATTCCGGCAACCCCAATGACGCTGTTCAGTGGAATGAGCGCCTTCGTGTTGTTACAAACAATTCACCCGATTCCATTATCCGGTTGTCGGAGACTCTCGATCATTCCGGCCATGCGAAAAAAGCTCTCGAGCTGCTTGCGCAAAACAGCAGAGGGAGAGGCGCGAGCCCCTTGGTGTTGCGAAAACTCCGGGATATGTACTTAGAAAATGGCCGCCTCGAAGCTGCTGTCGAAATTTGTGAGAAACTCTCGCAATCGGGTGTTTCGGACTTGGCTCGACAAGAAGACAACCAAATCGCCGGCCGCGCGTATCTGGCGATAGGTGAGACGAAATTAAATAACTCGGATCCAGAGGCCGCCATTCCATTTTTGGAACAAGCTCTGCGTCATCTGCCCAAAGAAAAAAAAGCATATCTTTTATTGGGTGATGGGCAGTTAGCGGCAGGTCGAGAGAGACGAGCTCTCCGTACTTGGGAAAATGGCTATCAGGCTTTGGGCGGTTTGGAGTTTTTGCAACGGTTGGCGTTGGCAGTCGGGCCTCTGGAGTCACAAAACGCAATAAAAAAAGCCGCAGCAAATGTTCATTCTGCAGGAAAGCGGAGGGAGAAGGATATCCATCATCACGTGTTGCACGCAGCGTTGATGCTCGAAGCAGGTCAAATCGAGAAAGTCGATAAAAGCCTGGAGCAGGCATCGGCGATGACCATGTCCACAGAGGAAGAGGATTCTTGGGTGCGCCTGGCCCTTCATTTGATTGAAGCGCGATGCTTGCAGGAAAAAGGCGAGAGGCTGGCAGCGGAGAATGAATTCAAAAAAACAGCGCAAGAGGCATCAAGAATCCTTTTGGGCAAATCAATTTCTGGAACCGAACTGAAGCCATATTGATTTTTCTGTTGAAGGATCAAGTTCTTGCACGAGCATAATGATTGGCGTCGATGATGGAGGTTGTCATGCAGGTGCGGGATTGCGCTGATTCTGGAATGGCTGTGTGAATGCGTGATCGCTTGACTTATGGGTTGCTACCGCCTAGTTTTGAGAGGTTGCACCCCGCCAACGGACATCGCCCGGAGAATCCCGATGAATCGAATCGCTCTTGCAGCTGACCATGGAGGATATGAACTCAAAGAGGCGGTCAAACAACTGCTTGATGAGAGAGGGATTCCGTACCGTGATTTCGGGACGAACTCGAATGAATCTTGTGATTACCCGGATTATGCCGGGCCCGCCGCTCGTTTGGTGAGCGGAGGCGACTTCGAGCGAGGAATTTTTTGTTGCGGATCAGCCGCGGGCATGGTCATCGTGGCGAATAAATTTCCGGGTGTTCGCGCCGTCGCTTGTCACGATGAATGGGCCGCGCGTATGAGCCGTCTGCACAACAATGCGAACGTCTTGGCTCTGGGCGGCCGGGTCGTGAACCTTGAAGAAGCAAAGAGAATTGTAACCACTTGGTTGGAAACGGAGTTCGAAGGCGGGCGGCACGCTCGCCGGTTGGACAAGATTGCCGATATTGAAGATGAGCCTCAGCCGACGGCCTGATAATTCTACTGCCCGGACCAGGTTCTTATGAAATGTCCGATTTGTAGTCACTCCGAAAGCAAAGTGGTCGACAGCCGGACGACCAAAGAAGGAAATTCGATTCGCAGAAGACGCGAATGCGAGAAATGCGCTCACCGCTTTACAACCTACGAAAGAGCGGAAGTTTCCTGGCCGCTCATTGTCAAAAAAGACGGCACACGCGTGGACTATCTTCGTGAGAAAATCAGTATAGGCATCAAGAAGGCGCTGGAGAAAAGGCCTGTTTCGGCTGAGGATCAAGAGGCGATTGTCGACCGGGTGGAGCGCTATGTCCTCGACAGTGGCGAGAAAGAGATATCGACGGAAGCGATAGGTGAAAAACTGATGGACGAGTTGAGGGACGTGGATGAAGTGGCCTATGTGCGTTTCGCATCGGTTTATCGTTCATTCGGAACTCTCAAGGATTTCGAAGCTGAGTTGGAAAAACTGGAAGAACGCAGCAGCAGCGAGTAGCGAATCATTCCTCTCGACAAACTGTTTTATATTCCGCGCTACTGTAATTCTGCCGGATGATAACAACTCATTTTACGTTCTATGGGCTCTGCCGCTAGAGTCGTTTCATTCACTGATGGTTTCACCTATGGGGTCAGCGCCTCCGTGGGTAGCGCCGGATGCCAGCAAACGCTTTATCTCTTCATCCTGAAACCCATGTTCTTTGAGTATTTCAACGGAATGTTCTCCCAGTCGGGGTGGAGGAAGAGAGTCCCTGACGGGGAGGTCGGAGAATTTTGGCGCCGGCCGCGTGCCGGGATACGTTCCGTTGACGGGATGTTGATATTCTCTCGCCAGTCCATTCGACTTCACATGCGCGTGCTCGAAACTTTCGCGCATGTTCAACGCCGGGCTCACGCATACGTCCGCGCCATCGAAAAACGCAATCCACTCTGCGAGTGTCTTCGATTGAAAAGTTTCGTTGAGTGCTTGAATCACCTCTGCGCGGCGCGCGCCTCTGGCGCCGTAATCGTCATTAAAATCTTCGCGACCGATGAGTTTGCACAAATTCACCCAGAATTTCGGCTCCGAACATGCGACGGAGAGCATCCGACCGTCTTTGGTGGGGTAGAGACGATAACATGGCCTCCGGCCGTTGTGTCGCATCTCTTCGCGCCCTGGGCACTGACCCGTCGAGAGATATGTTTGCCCATGGATGGATAGAAAACTCATCACGGCATCGAGCATCGACATGTCGATGAATTGCCCGATTCCTGTCCGTTCGGCAAGGCGCAAGGCCGCGAGTATGGCGAAAGCCGCCCACATGCCGGCGCCCACATCTCCTATGAGCACCCCGGGCACATACGGGGGCTCCCCGGCGGCGCCTGTGAGCTCCACGACGCCCCCCAGGGCCTGGAAGTTCAAGTCATGCCCCGGCGTACGAGCCAGCGGGCCTTCTTGTCCATATCCGGTGATGGCGCAGTGGACGAGGGCAGGGTTCTCTTTGCTGAGTCTTTCATAGCCTATGCCAAGGCGCTCCATCACCCCGGGCCTGAAGCTGTCGACAAGCACGTCCGCCTCTTTCACCAATCTGAGGAGTGTGGAAACACCATTTTCTTTTTTGAGATCCAATGCCAGGGAGCGTTTGTTGCGGTTGTAGGAAAGGTGGAGAGGGGAAACGCCATGTTCATCAAAAGGAGATGCGAGGCGGATGTAATCACCGCGCAACGGCTCTTCTACTTTTGTTACATCAGCCCCCATATCGGCGAGCATCAAAGTGCATTGCCCGCCGGGAAGCAGGCGGCTTAAGTCCAAAACCCGTATTCCAGATAGAGGCGTCATTCCGTGTTCCTTTTCGATTTTCAGGCAAACCGGATTTTTGTTGCGATATCATTCGCCGCCAGAAAGATCAAATTGAATGAATTCGTATGAGGTCTTTCCGGCCTTTTATCCTTCCTCAAAGTTGGGCTACTCTAGGCGACCTTGCAGAACCGGGCATGGAAATCATTCTAAACTTCGAGGGAAGACATGACGAGTATTGCAC
>WTGD01000358.1 GCA_011523725.1 Nitrospinota bacterium | reverse complement strand
GCCGTTCGGGAGCTTCTGAGAGTGTTCCGGATACTGGAGTTGTACGGCCTCTCTGAGCGCGTCATCTTCGATTTGTGTGATTTCAAGGATTTTGACTACTATACGGGGGTGATATTCGAGGGGTTCGTGGAAGGGTCGGGTTATCCCGTATGCGGCGGCGGCCGCTACGACAGGCTGCTGGGGCTGTACGGCGACGACGCGCTCGGAACGGGGTTCGCCGTCGATCTGAACCAGATGCTCCCCCTGGTGACGCAAGGAGCGGAGAGCAGAAACGGAACGGATTTCCTCGTCATCGATCTCACGAGAGAAAAGCGCTCGGGCATCGTTCTTTCCCGCAAACTCAGGGCGCGGGGCTGGCGGGTGGCGCGCGACATCATTCGCCGCGATCTCGCAGGCTCGCTGGAGTACGCGCGGGCGACGGGCGTGTCGAAATGCCTCGTCATCGAGCGCGGCGGGAAGCGGGGAGGCCGCGCCAGGCTCCTCGAACCGAATGGGGAAGATTTGGGCGCATACCCGATTGAGGAGATTCTCGCCCGGGTGGGCGGAAGGGATGAGAACCGATGAGCGTTCTGGCGATTCTGGGCGGTCAGTGGGGCGATGAAGGAAAAGGGAAAGTCATCGACTGGCTGGCGAGTCAGGCGGACGTGGTGGCCCGCTACCAGGGAGGCGCGAACGCGGGGCATACCGTGGTCGTCGACGGGAACCAGTACATTCTCCACCTCATACCGACCGGGATTCTGCACGCGGGCGTCAAGTGCATCATCGGCTCCGGCGTGGTGGTGGACCCGCTGGCCCTGGTGGAGGAGATCGAATACCTCCGCTCCGTGGGTATCGGGATCGGGGAGAACCTCGTTCTCGGCAAGCGCGCGCACCTCATCATGCCCTATCACAAGGTTCTCGATTCCCACATGGAAGAGCTCCTGGGCGTCAACCGCATCGGAACGACGGGCCGGGGTATCGGGCCGGCCTACTCCGACAAGGCGGCGCGGCTGGGCGTGCGGATTTCGGATCTGTTCGATGAGAAGATACTGAGGGATCGCATCCGCGTCAGCCTGGCCATCAAAAAGCGGCTTCTGGGCGATATCGCATTGAACGAGGAGGAGGCGAAGTCGCTCGAAGAGGCGCATGTTCTGGATGTTTGCTCGCAGGTGCGGGAAACGCTGGGTCCCCATGTTCGGAACACGGATGCGGAAATCAACGATGCGTTGAACGGGAACAAGAAAATTCTGCTCGAAGGCGCACAGGGAATCCTCCTCGACCTGGATATGGGCACGTATCCCTACGTGACGTCGAGCAACACCGGCGTGGGCGGGGCGATGAGCGGCCTGGGCCTTCCTTACAGGCGACTGAACACGGTATTCGGGATCATGAAGGCGTATTGCACGCGGGTGGGTCAAGGCCCGTTTCCCTCCGAGATGGGGGAAGTGGAAGCCAACCTTCTTCGGGAAGAAGGCGGTGAGTTCGGCGCCACGACCGGCAGGCCCAGGCGGTGCGGCTGGTTCGACGCCGTGGCGGCCCGCCACTGCATCCAGGTGGCCGGGATGGACGCGATAGCGGTGACGAAGCTCGACGTGCTCGACAACCAGGAGACGATTCGGGTTTGCGTGGGCTATGAATACGAGGGCGAGCGTGTCACGATCTTTCCGGCGGAAACCTCGATACTGGAGCAATGCAAGCCCGTATACACGGAATTTCCCGGCTGGATGTCCCCCACTGATGGCGTGAGGGATTATGACGCGCTGCCTCCCCGGGCGAAGGATTACATCAAGGGCCTTGAGGAGTTGACCGACAGGCCGGTATGGCTGATATCCACGGGGCCGAGCCGCGATGACACGATATGCATCCACAATCCCTTCGATGGGGACGGGATGCGTGGAAACTGATTCGGATTTTCTTCACCTCGGCGATTCTGGGCCGAGTTTTGTTTTCCTGTGATAGAATGATTTGTTGGGGTTCGGCATAACCGACCGAATCGCGCGCATGGCCGCCGGGATTTCGATAGGGAATTACAATGGCCCCGGAAAATGTGTCCTTGAGCCTGGCTTTCGCGGCGGGGGTACTCAGTTTTGCCTCCCCGTGCATCCTCCCGCTGGTCCCCAGCTATCTTTCCTACCTGACCGGCCTGTCCTATGAGGAGATACGCGAAAGCGGCGAGGCCGCCCGCGTTCGAAGCGTCATTCTGGTGAATTCCCTGTTCTTCGTGGCGGGGTTTTCCATCGTCTTCGTCCTGCTGGGCGCCAGCGTGTCTTTTGTGGGCAACATACTCTTTCAGTATCAGGATCACATCAGGCTGCTGGGCGGCATCCTGATCACCATGTTCGGCCTCTACGTCGGCGACAGGGCCTTTGATTTCAGGATTCAGCGGTTTTTCTCCGAAAAACCGGTTGGCGTGAGCGGCGCGTTCGCCGCCCTGGTTTTTCTGGCGGGGCTGGCGGGCCTGCAAATGGGCTCCCCCACGCTGGGCGGGGTGCTCACGGCCGCCGCGCTCTATGTGTTCATAGCCGTCTTCGCGCCCGTGCTCTCCTCGGAGAACCGCATCATGCTGAAGAGCAAGCCCGCAGGCTGGCTCGGCAGCATGCTGGTCGGCATCACCTTCGCCGCCGGCTGGACGCCCTGCGTCGGCCCGATTCTGGGCAGCATTCTTCTGTTCGCCGGAACGCATCAAACGGCAGGGCAGGGCGTCGTTCTGCTGGCGAGCTATTCGGCGGGGCTGGGCATTCCGTTTCTCCTGAGCGGACTGTGCGTAGGGTATTTCTTCCGGTTCTATCAGTCGTTCCGGAGCTATTTCCGCGGCGTCGAAATCGCGAGCAGCGCGATGCTTCTGCTGGTGGGCGTTCTGCTCATCTCGAACTACCTGAACGCCATTTCCTCCTACCTCATCTTCTGGACCGGATTCGCGGGCATCTAGCGATTAGCGCATCTCGAAGGCGGCCGGCTCCCCGCAAGGCGTCAATTGCTCCTCAAGGACGTCATGGACCCTCGCCAGCGGCGGTCCCTCCCGGCACCAGGCCTTGAGGGAATGGAGTGCGGGACTCTCGCCCTCGGCGACCAGTTCCACGCTCCCGTCGCTCAAGTTTCTCACCCATCCGGTGAGGCCGAGTTCACGGGCGATTTCCTGAGCGCTGCCCCGGTACCATACCCCTTGCACCCGGCCCCGGATGATGAGGCGAATCCGTCGCGTCTCTTCTTTCATGGCGAATCGTCGCTCATCCGGATGACGCGCAGAATTCAGACAGCGCGGGTGCGTCCAAAGCCCAGATGATTCTATCCGTGGGGACTATATCGCCGCGAGAATTCGAGGAGCTCAAGAGATATTTTCCTTCGTGTATGCGGGCAGGATTCGCCACCGGGGGCGGGGTACTCGCGATGAGTTAATCCGCGTTATCGTCTTCGTCGTCTTCCCATTCTTTTTCCCGCTCCTCCTGGCGCTTTTTCTTCCGCCTCATGATGATTTTCGAGACGATGATGCTGATCTCGAACAACACGATGACGGGGCCTGCGAGGAACACCTGGGTCACCACGTCGGGCGGCGTGAGCAGAGCGGAGAGGACGAATGCGCCGACGATGACGTACCCGCGGTTTTTCGAGAGGAAATCGGGCGTGATGACGCCTATCTGCACGAGCAGAATGGTGACGATCGGCACCTCGAACACCAGACCGAACGTGAAGATGAGCTTGAAGGCGAAGGAGATGTAGAAACCTATCGAAATCTGGGGCGTCAGGGATTCGGTGGCGAAGCTCAACAGAAAGGCGAGGCCGTACGGGAGAATCAGGAAGTAGCAGAAAAGGGCGCCTATGATGAAGCTCAGCGTCGAGAAGAACACGAAGGGCACGATGTAGCGTTTCTCCCGGTCCAGGAGCCCGGGGGCGCAGAAGCGCCAGATCTGGAACAGGATGATGGGGAGGCTGATGAACACCGAGCCGAAGAACGAGACCTTGATGTGCGCGAAAAACGCTTCCGTCGGCGAGAGGAAGACGAGTTTCTGGCCCGCGATGGGGCGCTGCATGAGCGTCAGCAACTCGGCGGAAAAATAATAGGCGCCCACGAACACGACGAGAATCGTGCCCAGGATGTAGAGTATTCTGTTGCGCAACTCCGTCAGGTGCCCGGTGAGGGGCATGGAAGATTCGCCGCTCACGTCTGCTTGTCGTCCTCTCGCGCGGCCCCGGTCTTATCCTCAGCCGCATCGCTCTCCGTGGCGGCGGCCTCGGCCTCTGGCGCGGCGTCGCCTGCCTCGGGCGGGAGATCGTCCGTCTCGGTCTGGTCCGGTTCGGCGGTCTGCTCCGCCGTGCCGCCTTCTTCTTCTTCTTCTTCGTCTTCGTCCGATTCTTCGGCGCCTGCTTTTTTCTCCTTCTCCTTTGCTTCCTCGTCGAGCACGTCGAGATCGTAGTCGTCTTCCATGCTGAAGCTGTTCTGGAAATCCGACGTGGCGCGCTTGAAATCGCCCAGGGCCTTCCCGAGCGTGCGGGCCAACTCCGGCAGGCGCTTGGGCCCGATGACGATCAGGGCGACCACCATGATCACGATCAACTCCGTCATCCCGATGCTTCCGAACAAGGCTGCTCTCCTCAGGAAAAGACCATGCCTTCGGGTTATACCAAAACAGACGCGCCTGGTGAACGAGCATACAGGTACCGGACTATGATCCCCATGCGCTTTCTGCTACATTTGGAGCATATTGTTCGACTCATGGCCCATGTCTTCACAAAAGCGCAGGTTTATGGCCCAGGAAACGATGCAAGAGAAAAGAGTCGCGATTCAGGAATCCGCTGCGTTTCAATATGTTCGCAACGCGTTGAACCTCAAAGAGATAGATGATTCGGCAGCGTTCGGTCTCCTTACCCCCCTTTTTGAAAAAATTGCCTTGAACGGATCGAACGGTCTCATGAGCGAGGAAGAGACCGCCCGTTTGCTCTCCGGGCCGTATCTTCCCGATACCACCTTTGCCGTCGTCGATATCGAGACCACGGGCGGGCGCCCCCCACAGCACCGGATTACGGAGTTGGCCGCCGTCAAGGTTCGCGACGGCGAAGTGGTGGATTCCCGGGACGTCCTGGTCAACCCGGGCCGCGAGATCCCCTGGAACGTCGTTCGCCTGACGGGCATCACCGACGCCATGGTGGCGGACAAACCGGGACTGATGGAGGCGCTGCCCGGATTTCTGGATTTCATCGACGGGTGCGTGTTCGTTGCCCATTGCGCGAATTTCGACCTCCATTTTTTGCAGTATTACGCGCAAGAATTCCTGGAGCGCGATTTTTCCCCCCCGGTTCTCTGCACGTTTGAATTGGCGAACCGGCTTCTGCCGGGTCAAAAACGCTTCAATCTGGGAGAGTTGAGCACGGCCCTCGGGCTTCCCGATTCAGAGGAGGTAAGACATCGCGCCTTGAGCGACGCCGAGGCGACGGCGCAGATATTCATCCGCTTTACGCAGATGTGCCGGCTTTTGGGGCTGGACGGCCTCGAATCCCTGCTCGAGTTCCAGCAACCGGACGAAGGTGTTCTTCCACCGTTGGCGGAAGGGATTCGGCTCGACCCGGCGAAGATTGAGTCTCTCCCTCGTGATCGCGGTGTTTATCGCCTGTATGACAAGGACGAAAAACTCGTGTTCGCGGGCAAGGCCAACGACATGAGACGGGCAGTTCGGGATATGTTCTACCCCAAGAATCGCTCCGCCGGCCGATTCGCCCTCAGGCTCAAGGGCGTGCGCCGTGTGGAGGCGAAAAGCCTTCGAAGCGAGTTGGCCATGAACGTCGAGGCTTTCCGTGCGATGCGAGAGTCGAGCCTCATGAACGGGAACCACTCCGTAACGGGCGGGGGCTTTTTGAGACTCTCGACGGGCGGCGCCCGGCCCGGGGTATCTTTCGTCCCCCGCCTCGCTCGCGACGGCGCCCGCTACTACGGCCCGTTTCGGAAAAAAGCGCAGCTCGCCGATTTGCTGGAGGCCATTTGCGCCGCCTTTCCGCTCTCCTGTCAGGCACCGGAAGGATACCGCGACGCCAAGAAGCGCGGCGCGTTCCAGCGCGGTAAAAGACCGCCCCGACTGCCGGATTCGGAACATCTGGTACTGTTCGAGACTTTGAGGGACATCCTGGAGGGGCGTCTCCCGAAAGAGGATGAGAGCATATTCTCCCTTCTCAAGGAGGCCTGGGGAGAGGAGGGGCCATCGCCCGGCAAGCTGAAACGCCATATTGCCCGTCTTCATCATCTGGTGAAGATGTACGCCCTCTCGGGGCCTTCCGTCGAGAGGAGAAGGCTCATCATCGTCGAACCCGGGCAAACGCGCGAGGAGCGATATTGCTATTTTATTAAAGACGGGCTCCTCGCTCATGAGATATCCTTCAAGAGAGACGAGCCGCCCGTTCGCGTTTTGGAAGAGAAGATAGAAGAGATATTTCTGGACGAGAGTTGCGAGGGACCAAAGGCGGAACCGCGGGATTTGGATGAGGCGGCTGTGTTCGCAAGTTGGATGAGGCGGGAGTTGATGGATGGCTTCATGCTGAATCTCGAGGGCCGCACCCCTCCGGCTCGCGTGATGGAGGCGCTCCTCGACGCGCTCGACGACCCGCAGGCGGCGGGAACCACGATCCCCCTTTGATCTCTCTCCGCGCCGCGCCCGGCGGGACGGCGGTGCAGTTCTTTTGAAAAAACACCTTCTTGCGCGCCACTCTTCTGTGTGCTATTTCTTCTGGTGTCTCTTTCCGGGATTTTCGTCAGCAAATTGAATACGAGTTGTGAGGTGCGGGACGGGTTTGCTCGCTTTACTCTCCACTAGAAGGTTCCGCTACCATGGTGAGTGACGGCGATTTCTGGGATCAGCGCATCGAACGCATGGCGCGCGATGAACTCGCCTCCTTACAACTCGAACGCCTCAAGTGGCAAGTCCGCCGCTGTTACCGGGATTCGGAATTCTATCGTGAACGCTTGGACGCGGCGGGCGTGGGGCCCGATTCGATCCGCACCCTCGCCGACCTGCAAAAAATTCCCTTCGTCACCAAGCAGGAACTCAGGGACGAGCAGCAGGCGCATCCCCCTTTCGGACGATACGCCGTCGCCGGGCCCGAGACGTGGGGAGAGCTGCACCCCTCCACGGGCACGACCGGCGTGCCCGTGAGCACGATCTGGAGCAAGCGGGACGTCGAGAACATCGCGGATTTCACGGCGCGCACGATGTGGAGCTTCGGGGTGCGCCCGGGCGACGTTGTCCAGAATGCGTTCAGCTACGGCCTGTGGGTGGCCGGGATGAGCGTGCACTACGCCACCCAGAAAATCGGCTGTTTCGTGATACCCATCGGCGCCGCCATGACGGAGCGCCAGATTCTCTACCTCACCACCGTCGGCTCGACGGTGCTCCTGAGCACTCCGAGCTATGGCCTCTACATCGGCGAGAAACTCACCGAAAGCGGCGTGGACCCCGGCGATATCCCTTTGAAAATCGGTTCTTTCGGCGGGGAGGCGGGCGCGCAGAACCCCTCCACGCGCTCTCGAATCGAGGCCGCCCTCGGCGTCGACGCCTATGATTATTACGGGCTGGGCGAGATCGGGCCGACCTTCGCGAGTGAATCGGCGGCGAAGTCGGGCCTCATCTGGGCGGAGGACCACCATATCATCGAGGTGGTCGATCCCGAGACGAAACAGCCGACGCCCGAAGGCGAGGTGGGCATTCTGGTCATCACGCATCTCACGCGCGAGGCCACGCCCATGCTGCGCTACTGGACGAACGATTTCGCGCGTGTGGACAGCGCCCCCAGCCCGTGCGGCAGAACGCACCTGCGCTCGCCCGGGGGGATTCTCGGGCGGCACGACGATCTCGTCATCTACAAGGGGGCGAAGTTCTACCCGGTTCAGGTGGAAGAGGTGGTGCGGAGTTTCTCGGGCCTCAGCAACGAGTTTCGCGTGGAATTGCACCCGGATGAGGCGACGGGACGGGATCGTTGCGTCGTCGTGGCCGAAGCCGCCGGGGGGGAGGTAAATTCAGGCCTGGGCGATGAATTGCGCGATAGGCTCGGGGCGGAGCTCCTGGTGACGCCCGAGGTGGAGGTTTTGCCCGCGGGCTCTTTCGAGCGAACGACGTTCAAGGCGAAAAGGTTCGTGGATTTGCGCGAATCGCGCGTATGAATACGGCGAGGGGGTGAAAATGCGCGGCGTATCGATCATCGGAGTGGGTATCACGCCCTTCGGCGTGCGGGAGGAGAGTCTCGTCGCCCTGGGCGCAATCGCCTGCAGGAACGCGCTCGAAGATGCAGGTTTGGCGCCCGAGCAAATCGAGGCGTTTTTTCTCGGGAATTTCGCCGGCCAGGCCTTCGTCGGTCAGAACCATATCGCGCCCATGGTGGCGCACGCGACGGGGCTGGGCGCGGTGCCCTGCACCCGCCTCGAAGGCGCTTGCGCCTCGGGGGGACTCGCCATGCGCCAGGGGGTGCTGGCCGTGGCCTCGGGTCAGGTGGATTTCGCGCTCATCGCGGGCGTGGAGAAGATGACTAGCGCCGAGACGGACGAGACGGCCTCCATCCTCGCCGCCGCCGGGGACGTGGCGGTGGAGGCGAGCGTCGGCTCCACGTTTCCCGCCCTTTTCGGCCTCATCGCCAGACGCCACATGCACGAGCATGGGACGACGCGCGAGGAGATCGCCCACGTGGCGGTGAAAAACCACGCCCACGGCAAGCTCAACCCGAACGCGCACATGCAAAAAGACGTGACGCTCCCGCAGGTCATGGACGCCAGGCCCGTAGCCGACCCGCTCGGGCTTTTTGATTGCTCTCTCATCAGCGACGGTGCGGCGGCCGTTGTCTTGTGCCCGGCCGAAACGGCTTCAGCGCATCACGAAAAGCCGGTCGAAGTTCTCGCGTCGGCGCAGGCATCGGATTCTCCCGCGCTCTCCGACAAGCGCGACATCACCACTTTTTACGCCACGCAAAAGGCGGGAGAGGAGGCCTTCTCCCAGGCGGGGCTGAGCCGCGAGGACGTCGACCTGGCCGAGATTCACGATTGTTTCACGATGGCCGAGATCATCGCGCTCGAGGACTTGGGATTTTTCGCCAGAGGCGAGGGAGGCCGCGGCGCGGTCGAGGGAATGACGAAGCTCGGCGGCGCGATGCCGGTCAACACCAGCGGCGGCCTGAAATCGAAAGGCCACCCGGTCGGGGCGACGGGCGTGGCGCAGATTCATGAACTCACGCTTCAGTTGCGCGGTGAGGCGGGGGCGCGCCAGGTTCCGGGCGCCGAGGTGGGTCTCGCCCACAACCTGGGAGGCTCGGGCGCCACGTGCGCCGTGCATATTCTGGGTGCGACCGCCTGAGGCGGAGAAGGGTGGATGATCGCGCATGGAGACCTTCGTTTGCGCCGGATGCGGTCGGATTTATCTGGAGAAGTCGGAGCGCTGCGTGCATTGCGGCAGCGATATGGAAGAGAGGCCGGCCTCGGGGAGGGGTATCGTCTACAGCTTCTCATCGGTTCACATGGGAGCCCAAGGGATGCCGACACCCTATCTGCTCGTTCTGGTCGAACTGGAAGAGGGGGGGCGCATTCTCGCCCGCCTGGCGGATGATGATGAAAGCGAGCCGTCCATCGGCGGCAAAGTGATTTTTTCCGGTCTTTCGGATACCGGACCGGTTTTTCGGATGCTTTGAGGGCATGTGTCGGTGAAAGCAATCGACAAGGAAGCGATACGCGCCAGGGCGCTCTTCGTAGGCCACATGACGCCGGAAAGAGAGGGTTTGCTCGGCGGCTTGCGGAACGTCGGCATGGAGACGCTTTATTTCGATACTCTTCATAAAGCGCGCGCGCGCACGAACTGGTGCGATTTCATTCTTTACGGGGCGGCCGGCTCCGCCGAGGCGGCTCCGATGCGAAGAATCGCGGAGACGGGCAAGCCTTTCGCCGCTGTACTGCGCCCCGAGGACAAGGGGGTCACGCCCTTGAGCATCCGCTCGGGCGCGCGGGCCGTTTTCGTCGACGAGGTGCATCCCGAGGAAGTGTTCCAGTTCTCACGCGCCCTGAACGAGGAGGGAAATCTTCGCAGGGAACTCCGGTGGCTTCGCACCGAGGCGAGGGAGGAGTCCGGCGGATGGCGGTTCGAGGGAACGAGCGCGGCCGCCGAGAGGCTGAGACGTTCGATTCAGCTTGCGGGGCAGAAATACCGCACGATTCTCCTGGAGGGGGAGAAGGGGTTGAATTTTCAGCTCGTCGCCCGCGCGCTTCATTCCCAGTATCCGGGGACGCGGCACCCGTTCCTGCACTGGGGGCCGAAGATGCGGCGCGCCTCGGTGCTGGAGAAAGCCATCAGGCGCATGGAAGAGAAGCGCGGTGAAGAGGGGGACGTCGTCGAAAAAGGGGGTACGCTCTTCATCGAGGACGCCCAGCTCATCGGCAGGGATCACCAGAAGGCGCTGGCCGGGGTGTTGAGGAAAAAAAGCCTCTCCCGGGAGTTTCGCGTGATATTCGGGTGCACGCACGACCCCGAAAGACTCATACAGGACACGATTCTCAAGCGTCTTTATCGCAAGGAAACGACCCGCTTCATCAAGATTCCCCCGCTGCGCGATAGGAGAAAGGACATTTCGCTCGTGGCCCAGGGGATTCTGGATGAATTCTCGAGTCGCGTCGGCCAGCCGAGAAGGCGCATCACGCCGGCGGCGATGGATTGGTTCTGTGCGCAGAAGTGGTGGGGAAACGAGTCCGAACTCGAGATGGCCGTGTGCCGCGCCTTCCTCGTGAGCGAGGGCAACTCGATTTCACTCGATGATTTAAGCCCTTCTCCCCGAAGAGGGGGAGGCGGCGACATCGAGGGCTTTTTCCGCGAGAGGCTCTCCTCGGTGGTCACCGCCCTGGGTGATGGAGAGAGCAGCGACTTCTATGATCACACCATCCGCAGCGTCGAAAAACCCCTGCTCGAACTGGTGCTCCGCGAAGCGGGCGGTAACCAGGTGCAGGCGTCGCGCCTGTTGGGCATGAACCGCAACACGCTCAGGAGAAAACTCCTGGAATTCGGCCTCACCAGGTCTTCTTCCTCCCGCCGGAGATAAATTCTTTGGCCCGTCGAGGCGATGGGTTCGCCGCCGTCATCCTGGCCGCAGGCCAGGGCAAGCGCATGGAATCCCCGCTGGCGAAAGTGCTGCATCCCGTGGGCGGAAAGCCCATGATCCGCCACGTCGTGACAACCGCGAGAGAGGCGGGCGCCGCGCCCGTCGTCATCGTCGTGGGTTATCAGGCCCGTGACGTTCAGGAGGCGTTTTCCGGTGATGACGCGGACGTCGTCTTCACCGTTCAGGAGGAGCAACTCGGCACGGGCCATGCCGCCGAGGTTGGTTTGTCCGCCCTGCCCGCCGAGGCGAAGCATCTATACCTCCTGTGCGGCGATGCGCCCTTGATACGAACCGCCACCTTGAGGCAGTTGGCCCGCATCCATGAGGAGGCGGGTGCGGCGGCCACCATGCTCACGGCCATCGCCGGGGAGCCGCACGGGTATGGCCGCGCCCTGCGCCAGGGGGCGGAACTCATCGGCGTGGTGGAAGAGGCGGACGCGACGGAGGCGCAGAAGAAAATTACCGAGATCAACACGGGCGCCTACGTTTTCGAGGCCGCATTCCTGCGAGCCGCCCTGCCGAGGCTCAGGGACGAGAACAACCAGGGGGAGTTCTACCTGCCCGACGTTTTTCCGGTCGCGCGCGCCGAGGGCCGCGCTGTCCAGGGCCTTGATCTGGCGTCGCCCGAAGAGGCGCTGGGCGTGAACACGCAGGCGGACTTGCGCCGGGCGCAGGAAATCCACGAGAAGCGCAAACGAATGGGTTGATGCGCTGCGGGCCGCCCGATTCGGGTTTGTTGGAAAACCCGGTTTCGGGAGCGAGCGCGTTCCCCTCGTCCCGCCGTATCGACCTCACCCTGAGTAGCCGCCGAAGGCGGCGTATCGAAGGGTCCCGCTCGTCCCTCGATACGGCCCTTGCG
>WTGD01000129.1 GCA_011523725.1 Nitrospinota bacterium | reverse complement strand
GAGGTCTTGCTGCTCAAACAGCTCTCGCCAAAAAAATTCCGCGCCATGGCGCGGGCCAACCGCCCGCTGCCCGAGGGCGAAACCATCATTTTCGACGAGTCGCACCGCGCCACGCTCGGGGCCCAAGGGCTGGAGAGAGAACTCGAATTCTCCTCCCCGGACGGTCTTCTCGAATGGCTGGAATCCTTCGGGGAGATGCCGATCCCGCCCTATCTGGAGAGAAGCGCCGAGGCGGTCGACAAGGAGCGCTACCAGACCGTTTTCGCCCGAAACCCCGGCGCCGTCGCCGCCCCCACGGCGGGCCTGCACCTGAGCGAAACGCTGCTCGAAGAGGTCTCGGCCGCCGGCGCGCGGGTCGCCCGGCTCACCCTCCACGTGGGCGCCGGCACGTTCCGGCCCGTTCAGGCGGAAAACATCGAGGAACACGAGATGGACGCGGAAAGCTACGTTCTCACCGAAGAGGCCGTCGCCTCGATCCAGGATACGAAATCGGGCGGCGGCCGCGTCCTGGCCGTGGGCACGACGGTGGTCCGGGCGCTGGAATCCGCATACATCGAGGCGAGCGCGCGCGGCCGGACGCTGCGGGCGGGCGCGTTCGACACCCGGCTGTTCATCCGGCCGGGCTTCCGGTTTCAGGCCGTGGACATGATGCTGACGAATTTCCACCTGCCGCGCTCGACCCTGCTCATGCTCGTGGCGGCGTTCGCGGGACGGGAGAGAATCCTGAGCGCATACGCGCAGGCGGTGGATGCGGGATACCGATTCTACAGCTACGGGGACGCCATGCTGATAAGCCGGGCGGAGGGGTGATTCACCGGGTCAATGGAATCTCACCTCGGCGCCGTTCACCGCTTCCTTGAAGTGCTTGCCCGCCTTGAAGCGCACGACGCGGCGCTCGCTGATGGGCGCTTCCTGGCCCGTCTTGGGGTTGCGCCCCACGCGAGCGTTCTTCTCCCTCACCTGAAAAGAACCGAAGCGCCTCAAAATGACGGACTCGCCGTTCTGGAGGGATTCCTTGATGGTCTGGATAATCGTCTCCACCGCTTCCTCCGACTTCACTTTACTGAGGCCCGTATCTTCCGATACGAGGTTGATGATATCGATTTTCGTCAAAGAATTTCCCTCCCTCGGAGCCTCGTCCTCTTCGGAAGAACAAACCGAGATAAAAAATTTTCCCGTATAATGCCTTGTAACGTCTTGAGTTCCATGCACTTTACCACTAGCCTTGCAGGTGGGCAACCACTGAAAAAACAACCGGAAACCTGAAAGGTCAAATAACATGAAGGAACTCTCCGTCCCGGCGCGCATCGCAGACATCACGCCCTTCCTGGTGATGGACATCATGGAGCGCGCCCACCAGCTGGAGGCGCAGGGCCGCGAGGTCATCCATCTCGAAGTCGGCGAACCCGATTTCGACACGCCCGAGGTCGTCACCCGCGCCGCCGAAGCCGCCCTGCGCGCCGGCCACACCCACTACACGGCGGCGCTGGGGATCCCCGAACTGCGCGAGGCGATAGCGGATTTCTACAACCACAAATACGGCGTATCCGTATCGCCCGAGCGCGTGGTGGTGACGAACGGCACGAGCCCGGGCCTGCTCATGCTCTTCTCCGTTCTCGTGGATGCGGGCGATGAAATCATCATTTCAGACCCCCACTACGCCTGCTACCCGGCTTTCATCCTCTCCGCCTGCGGGGAACCCGTGCGTGTCCCCACCCGTGCGGAGGATGGCTTCGCGCTCAAGGCCGAGGCCGTTCGCGGCTTCATCAGCCCGAATACCAGGGCGGTTCTCATCAACTCGCCGTCCAATCCCACGGGCGCATCGCTCGCGCGAGAGGACATGCACGCGCTCGCCGAACTGGGAGTTCCCATCATTTCGGATGAGATATATCACGGCCTCAGCTACGAGGATGCGGAATACACGGCGCTCCACTTTGCGGAGGATTGTTTCGTCATCAACGGTTTTTCGAAGTATTTCGCCATGACGGGCTGGCGGGTCGGCTATCTCATCGTGCCCCCTGAATACGTGCGCCCGCTGGAGATACTGCAGCAGAACTATTTCGTCTCGCCCAATTCCTTCGTCCAGCACGCGGCGATCGCCGCCCTCAAGGACGGCCTGCCCGAGGCGGAGCGCATGCGGGGGATTTATGACGAAAGACGAAAGATCATGCTCGCGCGCCTCGATGAGAT
>WTGD01000252.1 GCA_011523725.1 Nitrospinota bacterium | reverse complement strand
TTGTAGTATTCATCGGTCTCGAAAGCGTCGATGTACATCACGATGATGCTAGCCATCTCGGTGGGCTCCATATCCCTGGTGGTGGGCGCCGTCATGGCCTGGGTGGTCAGCCGAACGGACATCCCTTTCCCGAATTTGATCAGAAACGGCATTCTGGCTTCGTTCGTGACCCCTCCCTTCCTGGGCGCCATAGCCTGGATATTCCTGGCGGGCCAAAACGAAGGGTGGCTGAACAAGCTCATACGATGGGTATTTGGCCTGAGTGAGGAGTTTTATCTCTTCGACATCTTCACGATGAAGGGCGTCGTATTCGCCATGTCGCTCTACTCGTTTCCCCTCGTCTTCATCGTCGTTTTGGCGGGCCTGAACAATATTTCATCGGACGTGGAAGACGCGGCCAACGTGGCGGGCGGCGGCACGTTCCACACTATGTTCAGTATCACTTTGCCGCTGGTGGCGCCCTCTCTGTTTGCCGGGTTCATCCTGGCCGCGCTCGAGGCGATGATCCTTTTCGGCATCCCGGCGGTATTGTCGATTCCGGCGGGCCAGCACACGATGACGACCCAGCTTCGCGCCTTCATGGTTTCCGAAGACGACCTGCTCGGTCTGGCCTCTGCCTACGCGATGCCCATGCTCGTTTTGGCGATCGGCATGGTCTGGACGCGGGGCATTGTTCTGGGCAGAAGAGGCTACGCCACCGTCGGCGGCAAGGGAGGCCAGAGACGTCCGCAAAAGCTGGGTGTTTGGCGTATACCGATATTCATACTCTGCATGATTCCGCTCGTGTGCGCGATTGTGTTGCCTGGATTCGCTTTGCTGACCACGTCGTTCATGAGAAACCTGGGCGGTGGATTGGTATGGGCGAACTTCACCTTATGGAATTATCACTTCATCCTGACGAACGATGCGGTGAGGGTGTCGATCTATAATACGATTCTCCTGGCCATCATGGCGGCGACCGGCGCCACGATCGTGGCTGCGGTTTCCGCTTTCATCGCGCAACGCAAACTCATCAAGGGCCATCAATATATGGGATTCATGGCGACCGCGCCCATCGGAATTCCCGGCATCGTCCTTGCGGTGGGCCTGTTCGCGGCCTATACGAAACAGCCCTTCGTGCTGTACGGAACGCTTTGGATCATGTTCCTGGCGTATCTCACCAAGTACCTGCCCCTTGCGTATCAGACGGCGAATGCGGGTCTCTCGAGCATTCATCCTGAACTCGAGGAGAGTTGCCGCATCATGGGCGCGAATCGCCTTCAGGTTTTCAAGGACGTGACGGTTCCCTTGTTCAAGACGGCCGTCATTGCGTCGTGGATATTGGTGTTCATGCCCTCGCTCAGGGAATTGAGCGCTTCGGTTCTGCTGTGGACGACAAATACGAAGGTCATCTCGGTGGTCATCGTCGATTTTTATGAAGAATCGCTGTTGGGTCCCATATCGGCCCTGGGCGTTTTGCTCTTGCTCATCACTTTGGTGGCGATAGCGGTCGGTTTCCGGCTGGTGGGCAGGGACTTCATGAGTTCCGCTGGATAGAGAAGGGAGAATTACGTTGGCTGTTTTGGACTTAAAAGGCCTGTTGAAGATATTCGGCACCGACGTCCGGGCGGTGGACGAAATTAACCTGCACATCGAACACGGGGAATTGATTTCTCTATTGGGGCCATCGGGTTGTGGTAAGACGACGACACTGCGCCTCGTGGCGGGTTTCATCGATCCGAACGCCGGAGAAATCGTCATGGATGGGGAGACCGTATCGAACGCCAATAGCGTCATTCCGCCCGAGCGTCGCAACATGAGCATGATTTTTCAGAGCTACGCCATCTGGCCGCACAAGACGGTGTCCCAGAACGTGGGCTACGGGTTGAAATTCCGTGGTATCACGGGTGCTGAGGCGGATAAGCGCGTGAAAAGCCTGCTTTCCGTCGTGCAGATGGATCATCTGGGCGCCCGCTATCCGTCAGAACTCTCGGGCGGCCAGCAACAGCGGGTAGCCTTGGCCCGCGCACTCGTGGTCGAACCGGCCGTATTGTTGCTTGATGAGCCGCTCTCGAACCTGGACGCCAACCTGCGCGAGGAGATGCGTTTCGAGATCAGGCGTCTGCACGATGAGTTCAACATCACGAGTATTTACGTTACCCACGACCAGGCCGAGGCTATGGTCACCAGCGACAGAATCTGCGTCATGAACAGCGGGAAGATCGAGCAAGTGGGTAAGCCGTCTGATATATACGACATTCCGGCGACGAAGTTCGTGGCCGAGTTCGTCGGCGTAACCAACTCGATTCGAGGAAAAATAGGTGCTCCGGGTCTTTTTGAGGCCAGTGACGGCGCCAAGTTCATGATGAACTCAGATGGCGGCAAAACGGGAGAGCTCGTATCCATACGGCCCCACCGCATTCAAGTTCATTCAGAGAATGCAGATGTGGGCGGCGCTGATGCCCAGAACGTGATCGATGGCGAGGTGACGCGCGGCTATTATTTCGGTAGCACGGTGGATTATCTCGTGCAGGTGCCAGGTCTGGAAGAGCCGCTTCGCGTTATCGGCGACCCGCATGAGTTCTTTGGCTTGGGCAGCAAGGTCCGGTTGACGATCGATAAAGCGGCGGTCATTCTCGTGAGCGACAGTTAAAGCCTCATCGATGCAAATCGTTATTCCCGACGATTGCTTCCAGTTGTTCAAAGATTCCGAAGCCCTCGGGCGATTGCGTGCCTTGGGCGACGTGCACTATTACACCGATAATGCCGATTCCGAAGAAGTGCTCCGCGAGCGCTTGAAAGACGCGGAAATCGTCCTCACGACCAGGTATCAGACCGACTTCAAGACGACGGATTTGCTGGATCATATTCCTCACCTCCGGATGATTTCCGTGATGGGGACTCGACCGCGCATGATCGACATGGATCGCGCCAACGAACGCGGGATTGTCGTGAGCACGACGCCCGCAGCGAGCGCCTCGTCCGTGGCCGAACACACGATGATGCTGATCTTGGCGCTCGCGAAAAGAATGCCGCTCATGTTCCCCGCCATAAGAGAGGGCGGTTGGCCACAGGATCAAGGAGTCGAGCTTGCCGGGAAGACTCTGGGTCTCATCGGGTTCGGTCACATTGCCCGGCTGGTTTGCCGCATGGCTTTGGGTTTCGGTATGCGGGTCATCACTTGCTCCCCTTCGATGACGCCCGAGCGCGCCCAGGCGGAGGGTGCGGAAGCGGCCTCCGTCGAGGAATGTCTGGCGGCTGACGTGGTGTCGCTTCAACTTCATTTACCGGCGGGCGCCGCGCCTTTCATGACGAGAGAGAAATTCGCCCAAATGAAAGAGACGGCGTTTTTCATCAACACGGCGCGCGCTCTGTATGTGGATGAAGATGCGCTGCTGGATGCCTTGCGAAACCGGCGTATCGCCGGTGCGGGCCTTGATGTTTTCGAGCCTTTCGAGCCGTTGCCGAAGGATTCGATATACAGGACTTTGGATAACGTCGTCATTACGCCGCATTCGGCCTGGATTACGGACGGCACGTATGCGCGATTTCGCGACGTGCCGGTAGCGAACATCGAGGCGTTCCTGAGAGGCGCTCCCGTCAACGTCGTCAGAGAAAACGCTTAAGCAACCAGAGAAAACCGCCCCGGCAGGTATAGCAACCCGGGGCGGTTTCTGTATTTTCACTCTTTTTTAATCAGTATGTTGTTGTACACGAGCGCGGCTGCCACACCGCCAATGATGGGCCCTATCCAATAGACGAGGTGGTTGATGCCATCGAAACCGCCCCCGGCCAAGGCGGGGCCGAACGTACGCGCCGGATTCATGGATGCCCCCGTGAGCGGCCCTCCCATCAGAATGTCTGCAGCGATGGTGAGGCCAATCGCGAAGCCACCCACGTCGGGGTGTCTGTCGTCCACAGCAGAACCCCATATAGCGGTGACGAGGAAGAACGTGAGGATGATTTCGATCAGAATCCCCATGCCGAAGCTCACGTCACTTGCCAGGGTCGGAGTTCCCAGGTTCACCTTTTGCCAGACGTCGGCGGCAAAGATGATTCTCAGTAAAATACCGGCCACCGTTCCGCCCACGAGTTGGCTGATGATATAGGAGATGCCCGTGCCGCTGTCGGTTTTTTTCGTCACCATGAAGCCGATAGTGACGGCCGGATTGAAATGACCGCCCGAGACGTGCCCCATCGCGGAAATCATGACCGAGAGGATCAGCCCATGGGCC
Organism: Nitrospinota bacterium; assembly: GCA_011523725.1. Taxonomy (GTDB): domain Bacteria; phylum UBA8248; class UBA8248; order UBA8248; family UBA8248; genus Bin107. The sequence goes on along the minus strand of WTGD01000252.1, from coordinate 7,783 downwards.
AAGGCGATGCCGATGAGACCCACGGCTCCACCCGTTTTCTGGTTCAAGATGATGGCGCCCGCACCGATGAAACACAGCGCAAACGTGCCGATGGCTTCCGCTACGCAGGCCCTTCCTGTAGGACTCATTTTCTTCTCCTTATTCGTTCGGGCGAAAGAATTGGAGGAAAATTCATGCCGCTATTGATTCGATTTGAAGGACTCCAAGCGAAAATAACAGTCTATCTATATGCCTCATTATAACAAATCATGATGGATGCACCACATTTTGCGGGTCACCAGAGAGTGCGGCGGCAACGTTTTCCACCGACATCAAAAGGCCCGCTTCGGTCACCTCGGGCGTGATGCCCGCATTGTGCGGGGAGAGCACTACGTTTTTCAGTTTTCCGAGGGGATGGTTCGGGGGCAGAGGTTCCTGGTCGAATACGTCAAGACCCGCCGCGGCCAGGGCTCCGTTTTCCAGAGCCGAAATGAGCGCCTCTTCATCCAAGATAGGTCCACGGGCGGTATTCACTAAGATGGTGTTTGGCCCCATGCGGGAGAACGCCTCGGCGCCGACCATGCCGATGGTGTCCACCGATTGCCGTACGTGTATCGAGACGACATCGGCCTGCTCATACAAAGTGTTCAAGTCGACGAACTCAAGCCCCACCTCTGCGGCGAAATTATCGTCCGGGTGAAACGTCCAGGCGATGAGCTTCATTCCGACCCCGGCGGCGATGCGGGCCGTCTGGCGGCCGATGGCGCCAAGGCCGATGAGGCCGAGCGTTTTTCCATTTAATTGCGTCATCTGGCCACGGGGCCACTCGCCCGCCCGCATGGCGGAATCGTTTCCGGGTATCTGGCGCGCTGCCGCCATCATAAGGGCCAGGGTGTGTTCCGCCACGGAAACAGCTGCCACGCCCGGTGTGTTCGAGACGATCACGTCCGCACTCTTGGCCGCTTTCAGATCGACGTGGTCTGTGCCCGTTCCCCAAATTGAAAGTATCTTAAGATCGCCGCAATTCGAGAAAAAATCCGCGTCAAACTTGCAAAAAGCCCGGATGTTGATGATGCCATTGGCTCCAGAAACGCGCCTAAGCAGTTCTTCGGACGTTTGTGGATTTGATGTGTGGATCTCCGCGTCCCCGATCTCCCGCAGTCGGGTCTCGGCAACGCTTCCCAGAAAAACGGAAGGATAGTCATCTGGTACGACGATTCGGTTCACAGAATAGCCCCTTTATAATCACGAGAAAACGAATGCCCGGCGGTTCTATTACACCGTCCTTGCGTGCATAATAGCGTTTTTCTTCCGCCATTCTTATGCCACCAAAGGAGACAAGACAAGTGGAACCTCTCGATCCGCGTAAAGACAGCACCATTCCCGGTGAACGCGCCATCGACAAGCCCGAACTTCCCACGCAGGGCTATGCCTTCACCATGTCCGCCGACACAGAAACGATAGAGGGAAAGGGCCAACTCAAGCTGGGAACGCACAGACACTTCGAAGTGTATTGCGATGAGCCGCCCCGCATCGGCGGTGAGGATTCCTACCCGCAGCCTCTTTGCTACATTGCCATGGGAGTCGGATTCTGACTCCTTACCCAGCTTGCGCGGTACGCGCACATGATGAAAGTGTCCTTCACGCACGCCAAGGTGCACGTGGATTTCGATTACTTTTTAGGGGGTTCCGTTCTCAAGGGCACGGTGAATGCCGGCTGCAACGAGGTTCGCACGCATTTCGAGGTGGAATCCGATGAACCAGCAGAGAAAATACTGGCGGTCATCAAGAATGCGAAGCAAGGATGCTTCGCCGAACAAATGGTGACGGCTTCCGTTCCGCTGAAAAGCACTGTGAACCTGAACGGCGAATCGATCTCTTTGAGCGGAATTACGGGATAATTCTCGTGGCTTGAACCGGACCAGCGGCTACCGAGTTTTCTCGCAGCCCGTCGCTTCAGACCCAAGAGTGCCGCCCGGGCTTCCGTAAAAAGAAGATTTACGTGGACACTGCGTTCGCCTTGACGGCGCGCTGCCCCGCTGCGGTGCCGGCCAATTTCCCGTAGACGGAGCCCAAGGTCAGACCCGCTCCTCCCGGGTAGTTGAAATAGTAGACGCCGCCTACGAGTTCACCCGCGGCGAACAGTCCGGGGATGACCTCATTTTCGGTGTTCATGACTTCTGCTTTGGGTGTTACGCGGATGCCGCCGAAGGTGAACGTGATACCCGTGGTGACGGCGAATCCGAGGTAGGGTGGCTCGTCGATGGCAAGCGCCCAGTTCGATTTCGGGGGGTCTATCCCCTTAGTGCCTTTACCGTCTTTAATAGTCGGATTGTATTCGCCAGGCTGGACGGCAGCGTTATATTCCTGAACGGTTTTGACGAACGTATCCACATCGATCTCGAGCTGTCCGGCAAGTTCTTCCAGCGTGTTGGCCTCGGCTTTGGTGACTTCGCGGATGCGGTACTCGTCGCGCAGCATATGGACCGTTTTCTGGTCGAATATCTGAAAGGCGGCCCGTTGGGGCTGTTGGAGGATGTTTCGGCCATATTTGGCGTAGGTATAGTTCCTGAAATCGGCCCCTTCATCCACGAAGCGTTTGCCCTCGATGTTCACGATGATGCCGAACGGGTATGAGTGTTTCTGGTAGGATTCTCCTACCGTCAGATCACCGAAGGGCGGAGCGTTCAAGTCCCAGGCGACGGCGTGACAACCGCTCCAATTGCCATAGGGCTGCGCCCCGATATCGAGCGCCATCTTGATGCCGTCACCCGTGTTGTAGGGGGTGCCGCGCACTTTTGCGAGTTCCCATCCCGGCCCGAGGTAACGGCAGCGCATCTCGGCGTTCGCCTCGAAACCACCCGACGCCAAAACGACTCCGTGCGTCTCGACTTCGTAAGGGCCATCGGGACCTTTGACTTCGACGCCCGTCACGCCGCCCATCGGGTCGGTGATAAGACGCATAGCCTTCGATGCGTAGCGAATTTCGACGTCGGCGTTGTTTGCAGCATCGAGGAGAGAGTCGATGAGACCGCGGCCACCCCCGACGATCTCCAGAACCAGACCGCCCCAGAAGCGCATCTTGCCGTCTACCTTGAATGCCTGCCGGCCGCTTGCGAGGATGAGCCTGAGACCCTTTGATTGCATCCATTTCAGGGTCGGGAACGACTCGTGGATGAGGACGGAAGCCAGATCACCGTCGGTTTGGTATTCAGTCAAAAGGGCAAGGTCGTCAAAGAATTTTTCCGATGTATAGGGGTCAATCTCGATGTTTTCTTTCTCGGCGTCGGAAAGATCAGGGACGAGCGAGTAGATGTCTTCGATGCTATGGAAGGCGAAGCGGAAGAGGCCTCCCGAAAAAGCCGAATTGCCGCCGCGCCATGCTTCGGGCGCTTTTTCGAGCACCAGAACCTTCGCCCCCTGATCTCTCGCCGCAAGCGATGCGCAAAGAGCGGCGTTGCCGCAGCCTACGACCACGACATCGTATTTCTCTGTAGCATTCGGCATTTCTCAAAACCTCCTCGAGGCCGTCTGTTCAAGGCGACTCGCGCTTGTACGGATTTAGGGATGGGGCCATTTCCACGGGGTTTTCCATCAAGTCCGTAAGTGAGGAAAACTGGCTCTTAACTAGCATAATGACGGGGTTTGGTCAAAAACTCCCGGGATAAGATGATTACTCACGGCATCGTGCTACTTCCAGAAACGTGGATCCTGCCGACATCTGATTGGTTGACCATGCCGGTCGGCTCCCATAGAATTTTCTGCTCATTTTCACTTCTTCATTAAGGAACATCATGGAAGCAACTGTCTACCGAAGTTTCATGGAAGAGAGAATCACCCAAATCACCGAAGCCTGTACGCATTGCGGGAAATGCTATGAAGTCTGCCCGATGGTCGAGTATTCACAAGCCAAGGGTGCGGAACCCGAACGGGTGACGAAATCCGTGATCGACATCCTCAACAATCGCCCCCATGAGCCGGAAGGAGCGCTTTGGGCCAAGGCTTGTCAAAAAAGTGGAATTTGTATCGAAGCCTGCCCGGAGGACGTCAACCCGCGTGAAATGCTCACTTATGCCAAGCTCAAGCTTCAGAATCTCGAATCAGAAAAAGCGGACATCCAAGAGGCCGGCAGGTCGTATTTTCAGGATTTGAGCCGGAAGATTCGTTTCATGGCCGCTCTTCAATTGGAACCGGAGCAATTCAGGCGTCTCACCGCCGTACGGGGCTCCGAGGCAAACAAAGTCGATGCGGTGTTTTACTTTGGGTGCAATATCCTCCAGACGCCCCATATCCTGCTCTCCTGCATTGATGTTTTCGATCGGCTGGGGTTGGACTATGAGGTGGCCGGTGGCGTGGGCCATTGTTGCGGCATCAACCACATCAGGCGCGGGGATCTGGAGACGGGAGCAGAGATGGGGGCGCGGTCCCTTGGACATTTCAAATCATATGAGCCGGAGCGAGTCATCACGTTCTGCCCGACTTGTCAGATGCAATACTCCGAATACCAACACTTATACACCGGAAAACCTGTCCTCCCCGTGTTGGGTGATTCCGGTGCGGGTGAAGAAGAAATCCTGCCGTTTGTCCACATCACGCAATATCTGGTGGAAAATCTGGAAGCCTTGCGAGGCGAATTCACACAAAAGGTGGAAAAACGCGTGGCCGTGCACCTGCATGGCGGGAGCGACGGCGTCGAGGAAAACGTCATAACAATTCTGAAAGCGGTTCCAGGGCTCGAATTCGTGGAGATTGAACAGTTCTCGGACCACGCCTACCAGTGTCCCACGCTCGTCATTCCCGAGGCGAAAGCGGCGATGCGGGAGAAGCTTTTCGACTCGGCGCGGCGCGCAGAAGTGGATTCCCTGCTCACCGTGTATCACAGCTGTCACCGGGAGCTATGCGATCTGGAAAAGGATCAACCCTTTGCGATCGAGAACTTCATGACGATTCTCGGCCAGGCGATGGGGTTCGAGTATCCTGACTACACGAAGACGTACAAAATCTATGAAGATATCGATCGGGTGATTCATGAGGCGGAGGACGCGCTGCGCGCCTTCGGGATGGCGCCCGAGAAAATGCGCGAACAGCTTCAGACGGCGCTCTACGGCTGAGCACCGGGTGTTGCTGGCTTTCCTAACATGTTGAAAATGTGCGGCTTACCCTCGTTTCCGCACCAGAACGATGTCGAAATTGCCCAGTTCGTAGGTTTTCCCCCAGGAAACTTTCTTGAGCGGTATGATCAAAGAAGGTCTCGCTCGTTCATGGTCGCCCAGTCTCGGGTCGCCCCGGAAATACAGCTGCGTCACCAGGGGCTGGTAATCGGGGTGGCGGACATAGAAATGAATGTGTGAGGGCCTCGCCCAGAAGCCGAAACCGTATCGCCCCGGATGCACGGTTTCGAACTGATAGAGGCCTCTCCTTGTGGTGCGCATACGCGCTCTGTAGAGGTAATTCTCCCTCTCGTCCATGCCGTGGTAGCTGCCGCTTGAATCCGCCTGCCAGACGTCGATTGTCGCGTCCTCAAGCGGCTTCCGGGTGTCGTGTCCATAGACGCGCCCTCGGATGAGCATCGGCGTGCCCGGCGCGCCCTGGGGCATCAGGCGGCCGCGGAACGGCGCCCCTTCCTTGTAATAGGGTCCCATGGAGTCCGAGGCGGTCGGTTTTCGCGCGATGGGCGGCGCTTCATCCGGTTTTTCGCCTTGCGCGATGAGGAATTGCCCGAATTCCCCCAGTTCCCCGTAGGCGGGCGTGGGGGCGAGGGTTTTCTGAAGCCCGTAAGTACCTGTGCCCAACGCAGTTAAGCCGAGCAGGGAGTTTTTCAGCAGTTCCCGTCTGTTCCATTTCTTCATGGCGATATTCCCGGCGGCGGGACGAGTTTCTCGGGCAAGATTACCACTACGGAGCAGGCGGCTTCCAGCGCCGGCGATTCGCCAGCCGTATCCTCACGGGAACATCACCACGCAACCGCGCCGGAAGGCCAATGAAAACAAAACCTTGCCTGCGTATTATCGCCTCAGGAATGCTTCGCCCGGCCTTGAGATTATGCGGTCAGCCGCGCTGGGCCATCTCGATGCTGATGTTGTCGGGACCCTTGATGAAGGCGATTTTCACCCCCGGGCGTATCTCCCAGGGCTCGCAGATCCACTCAGCGCCCTTTGCGGTCAGCTCTTTTTGCGCCTCGTCCATGTCGTCGACCCGGAGCCCGAAATGATCCAGCCCGTAGCGGGGTTCGGAACCCGTCCGCACGGGGTCTTCTCCCTCCGCCCGGCCGGAGACGAGGAACACCATGCCGTTCAGCTCCATGTTGAACGACGGCGCGCCGCCCAGCTTCCGCTCCTCCACGACGGTGGCGCCGAACATGTCGATCCAGAAATCGCGTGCGGCGTGCGGGTCTTCGCTCCGGAAGTGAAGATGGTCGTATGAGTATCTGGCCATGCGGGAATCCCCTCTCGATATGCCGTGAACCTCGTGTCTGGCGGTATGTCCGGTCGTCTTTGTGCTTGATATGTCTTGGGTTGCAAGGATGGCCGCCGGGAGCGGCAAGGGGCCTGGAGCCGGGCCTAGCCGGGTCCGCCCTCTTCTTCCTGTATGAGTTTCTCCGCCTCGGCCATCTCGTGGAAAAGCGCGCAGGTGGCCGAGAAATCCCTCTCCAGCTTGTCGAATAGCTCCTTGATCTGCCCGGCCGAAATGACGCTCGAGAGCTGGCCGTGGACCGCCTGCCAGGCGAGCGTACCGTGGTCGCCGCGCTGAAAATCAACCTCTTCGCTCGCCGTGATGGCGTCGTAGGCCTCGTGTTCGTGTTCGAGTATATCCCGCAGCACGGGCTCGTAGTTCGGGTCGTCGGATTCAAGATACCGCATGAGGTAGTGCCTGAATTCCGGCTCTTTTTCCACCGGCTGCGGGTCGGACATCTCGCGCAGGATCTGGCACGTGGCGGCGAAATCCCGCTCCAGGCGCTCGAAGAGCTGCTCGATGTGGAAGGGGGTGAGGATGTCCGTAAGTTCCGTAAAAACAACGTGCCACATGTGGGGAAGGCGTTCCCCGCGGGTCGATTCCGCGCCCTCGCCGACCGTGCTCTCGTCGTAGACCTCGTGCTCGTGTTCGAGCAGGTCCATGAGCACCGGCTCGTAGTTCGGGTCGGCCGAATGGAGGTAGCGCATGAGATAGGGCTTGTATTTCCGTACCTTATGGCGTCTGGGCATTGCGAGGTTCCTCTCTGCTGAAAACTCCCGGTGGTGACGCTCCATTATACCACCAAACCGGGGCGCCTTGCCACGGGAATGATGCGCGGCTGCGGGGCGGATCGGCCTAACAGACTGATTTTCAAGGAGCTGTTCCCTTGAAAATGAAAAAGCCGCCTCCTGCGCCCGGGCGGACGCCCCGGGCGGGGGCAGGCTCCCCGCATTTGCGCGCATTTGCCGTCATCGCGGGAGTCGCGCGCCGTGGCAGTATTCCCCCGCGCCCGGATTCCGCGGCGTCGTATCCCCCCCAAACAATTTCCGGTTATTTATCGAAAAACCCCGTGAATTTATCGATATTTACTGAATTTTTCGGAAATTCGATATCCGGCGGGCGAAGCGATCGGCTCCGCCATCATACCGCAGTCCCCGAAGCCGCGCGGGCGGCAAATGCGGGGAAATGCGGGGCGGGCCCCGGTGGAAGACGAAGCCGGCCTCCCCGGAGCGGCCGCCGCAAAGCGGGCCAACCCCCCAGGTTACTCCCGGACGCCTCGTTTCCCGTTACCGCAACTGCGGGGAAATGCGCCCCCCGCGCCGCGCCCGGGAGCCGGCCGGCTCCCGCGGTT
>WTGD01000183.1 GCA_011523725.1 Nitrospinota bacterium | reverse complement strand
TGACAGGGGGGCAAGAAAAAGCAAAACCCCCTCCACTCGGGAGACGAAAAATCCCCCCGCAAACGGGCAAAAGCAAAGCCTCTGTACCCGTCGGGGTGGTGCCGCTTTTACCCCCCTGTCAAGGGGGGTAGGGGGGTTGCCTTTACCCTCTAAGGACTTTTTTAATACCCTCCAAGATTCAGATTGATCAGGAAACACACGAAAAAAAGCGGCCCTCGCCCGAGAGCCGCTTTTCGGATTCGCGCCTTTTGCTCTAGCCGCGCTCGGCAATCGGCGTGTATTGCGACTCGAGGTCTCCGATGTAGACCGCGCGGGGCCGGAAGAGCCGGTTCTCGGGCAGGTACTCCAGGATGCGCGCCGACCACCCGGCGATGCGCGGCACGGCGAAGATGGGCGTGAACATGTCCGTGTCGATGCCCATGGCGTCGTAGATGATGCCGGAGAAGAAATCGACGTTGGGGAAGATGCCCTTGCCCCCTAAGTCCGCCACCACGAGGGCTTCGAGCTTTTTCGCTATCTCGTAGAGATGCCCCGTACCGGCGCGCTCGGCGAACTCCTTGGCGACGGGGTCGAACAGCGTCGCCCTCGGGTCGTAGGCCTTGTAGACGCGGTGGCCGAAGCCCATCACCTTCACCTTCTTCTCCTTCGCCGCCGCGAACCAGTCTTCGGTCGTGGCGGGGTCCCCGATCTCCTGGAAGGTGCGCAGCGTGGCCTCGTTCGCGCCTCCGTGCAAGGGCCCCTTGAGCGAGCCGATGCCTGCGACGATGGAGCTGTAGAAGTCCGTCAGCGAGCTGTTCGTGACCATCGAGGAGAAGGTGGAGGCGTTCATACCGTGTTCGGCGTGGATGATGAGGGCCATGTCCATCACCTCCACGGTGCGCGCGTCGGGCGTCTCGCCCGTCATCATGCGCAGGAAATCCTCCGACAGACCCTTCGAGGGGTCGGGCTCGATGAGGAACTCGCCCCGCCGCGCCCGCTGGATGGCCGCCACGAGGGTGGGGAACTGCGCCGTGAGCGTGAGGGCGATGTCGAAATCGTTCTCCACCGTCACCTCGAATTCCTTCGGGTTCAGGCAGCCGAGCAGGGAGACGGCGGTGCGCAGCGTGCTCATGGGGTGGCACATGCCGGCGATCTGCACGATCAGGTCTTTCACCGGCTGGGGGATGGGCCGGCGCAGGGCCAGGTCCGCGTTGAAAACGTCGAGTTCCGCCCGGGTGGGCAGATTCCCGTTCAGCAGCAGGTAGGCCGTTTCCTCGTATCCCCCGCCCCCCGCGCAGAGATCGTCGATGCTGTATCCGCGGTAGATGAGCTTGCCGTTCGCTCCATCCACGTAGCTGATGGCGCTCTCGTTCGTGATGGCCCCTTCGAGACCTTTCTTGAATTCCACGCTGCCAACGAATTGGCGGGGTTTTTCTTCTGCCATGGGCGTCTCCAAGCGCAAGATGATGAATCGGCTCCGGGAATACTTTGGTTACCGGCGGGTTCCGCCTCCAGCGTTCATGCGGGAAAACCGCCGTCAATAAAGTATACTGTATACAATTCAATACGTCATATATTTGAGAATACTATACAGACATTTCACCTCGCCATGCAAACCGGGTTGTTGGAACAAGACGGGCGGGAGCGCCCTTGACAGCCTCGCACCTGCGGCCCTGGAAAACCGGATCGAACGGATTTAAGCTTGGCCCGCAAGAGAATCCCGAATCCCCCATACCGGAAGGCGGAACCATGGCTCGACTGACCGATTACAAGGTACTCACGTTCGACTGCTACGGCACCCTCATCGACTGGGAGACCGGCATCTGGGACGCCTTGCAGCCGCTCATCATGGGGGGCGGCGCCGACCCGGGCGTGACGCGCGAGGCCGCCCTCCTCGCCTTCGGGAAGTGGGAGGCCCACCACGAGCACGCCTCGCCCGGGCTTCGCTATCCCGACCTCCTGGCCCGGGTGCACCGGAGCATGGCGGAGAGCCTGGGCCTTGAGACGAGCGACGCGCTCGATGCGGCGTTCGGCGCATCGGTGCCGCTTTGGCCGGCGTTCGCGGATACCGCCGACGCGCTGCGCGCCTTGAAGCGCCATTACAAGCTCGTCATCCTCTCGAACGTCCACCGCGAGGGCTTCGCCGCCTCGAACCGCAAGCTGGGGGTGGCGTTCGACGCCGTCTACACTGCAGAAGATATCGGCTCCTACAAGCCCGCCGACGCCAACTTCGAGTACCTCTTATCGCACCTCAAGTCCGACTTCGGCCTCGAGCGGGCGGACGTCCTGCACACCGCGCAGAGCCTGCGCCACGACCACGCGCCCGCGAACCGCTTCGGCCTCGCGAACGCCTGGATCGACCGCCAGAGGCTCTCCCAGGGAGGAAGCTGGGGGGCGACGGCGAAGGTCGAGGCCACCCCGACGACCGACTTCACCTTCTTCTCGATGGGCGAGATGGCAGCGGCCGTCGAGGCGGAGGCGGGTTAGGGGGAGCGTAACGCCAGCAGGTGCTTCATTTCATTTTTAGGTTCGTGCCAGCATTGGTACTCGCCTATTTGGGCGGGCTAGATACCTCGATTATCAATCGGCAATGGTCGCTGGCGCCCCACTCATCCACCTCGTTGAGCGCGCGAACCCGCACGCTCTCGTGGAAGCCGCGCGAGGCGAAGGCGTAGTCGAGCTGGCGGTCGGCATCCGCCGGAGATTGTTTGTTCGTGTAGTACGTGGGGACATTCTTCGTGTCGGCCGGCACGTCCGGCTGGGGCGTCGCCGATTGGCGGCCGTCCGGCGACTGCGGCCCCAGGAATTCCAGCCCGAGCGCATCAAATCGCGCCCAGGCCGTGCGCTCGCGCTCCGGCAGCGAGAGGTCATGACCCGTAGCGCCGTAGAACATGTTCAGGTCGCCCGCCGCCAGGATGCGGTGCTTCGAGGGGTCGACGTGGCCGATGAAGGCTGATAGGTCCGAGAGTATCCGGTGCGCCGAAACGTCGGAAGCGCCAACTCTCCACGGACTTCCGGTCGATGGGTGGGGCTTTATCCAGCAAGCGTACATGGAGACGGCGACGAAAGACTCTTCTTCGTTATCGCGCGGGACCACTCTCGCGGCGGCGATGGTTCCGATGCCGCTCACGCCGATGTCATGTTCTCCGTGATAGATGGTCGGCGGCGCCTGTCGGAACCGCTCGACCCGGACCCGCTCGGACAACCCCACCACCATGCACCAGCGGTCATACAGGTGGCGGCTCCAGAACACGTCATCCTCATTTGGGAGCAGGCCCACTAGGTCGCGGGGCGGGCTACCGGCCTCCTGGAGCAGGGCAACGTCCGCCTCGCCCCGGCGCGCCATCTGCGCGAGTTCGCGCCACGGCTCCACCCGCCTTCCGATATTCCAGCTCACGACCCTGATCACTCCGGAAGTCCTCCTTTTTCCAATCTCACCCCCGCCGCGCGAGCCACCACGCCGCCGTCCAGACCGGCAGGCTTAAGATCACCGCGTAGAGGGCGATGGCGATCGGGCCGAGGAGTCCCGCCACCAGCGTCGTCGCCAAGGTGAAAACGCCGAGCAAAACCCCCGCCGTCCAGGCGTCGCGGCGGTAGCCCAGCCGCCACAGCCGCCTGCACGCGAGCGCCAGCGGCAGGCCGCAGGGCGCGACCGGGATAAGCGAGACCATCGCCATCGGCATCTGCGCCCAGATGGCCGGCTCGGCCCCAAAACGCACGATGACGGACACGACCATCCCGGCCGGCAGCCACAGGAGCGCCAGCGCCCAGAAGCCGAGCCGCCACTCACGCCGGGCCAACCTCACGCCCCCATCGCCAGGGCCAGTTCGCGCACTACCTTCGCGGCGGCGACGGCGCTCGCGCCGGTGGGGTCCCATTCGGGGGCGAGTTCCACCACGTCGGCGCCGACGACCCGCGCGCCCGAAGCGTCGAGGACGCGGATGCACTCGATGAGCGCATCGAATCCGGGTCCGCCGGGTTCGGGGCTGCCGGTTCCGGGCATCTCGCCCGGGTTCACGACGTCCATGTCGATGGTGAGGTATACGGCGCGCTCGCCCGCTTCCTTGAGCGCCGCCGCCACGGCCTCGGGCGTGAGGGGCCGCATGGTGTCGTTCGCGCGCATCCACGCGAACTCCTCCCTGGTGCCTGAGCGGACGCCGAACTGTCTGAGCGGCCCGACGCCATCAAGCTCCAGGATGCGCCGCACGGCGCAGGCGTGCGAGAGTTTCTCCCCCAGATAATCATCGCGCAGATCCGCGTGCGCGTCCCACTGGAACACGGCCAGGCCGGGGAAGACGCCGAGCACCGCTTGCACGGCGGGCAGGCTCACCAGGTGCTCCCCGCCCAGGAATACGGGGCGCTTGCCTGCCTGGAATATCGCTGAGGCTTCGGCGCGGATGGAAGCGAGAACGGCTTCCGTATCGCCTGAGAAAAAATCAACGTCGCCCATATCGCACAGGGCGGCGTCGCTCAAATCCTTATCCAGACCCGGGCTGTAGGTTTCGAGGCAATCGGACGCCTCGCGCATCGCATCGGGGCCCAGGCGCGCGCCGCGCCTGTAGCTCACCGTCCCATCGAAGGGGCAGCCCAGCAGAACGACGCGCGCAGATTCGAAAGAACTCCCGGCGCAAAGAAAACGCGGGCGGGCCTCCCCGCCCATCAGCCCAGAATCTCCGCCACGTAGGGGGGGTGCGTGAAGGCGGCCTCATGGACTTCTGGAGAATAATAGTGGGTCTTCACAGCCGGCGGCAGTGCTCTCGGCTTCGCGCGGACGTTCATACGTGCGGATTTCGGCGCCAGCGCGAACGACCATATCCCCCCCGGATAGGTCGGCACGTTCGCGAGATAGGTCGCAGCGCCCGGGAACACCCGCCGGATGCGCCTCGTGATGCGCCGCATCCGGTGACCCTCGAACACGGGGCCTTGGCTTTGCGCGGCGTAGAGCCCGCCGGGCTTGAGCGCGCGCTTGGCCTTGCGGAAAAAGGAGACCTGCGTGAGCGGGTTCGCCATGGCGACCGGGTCGGTGGAATCGACCAGGATGACGTCGAACGCCGCTTCAAGACCCTCGATGAACTTCACCCCGTCCTCGACCCGCACCTCCACGCGGGGGTCGTCCAGCCCTCCCGCAATGGATGGCAGGAACTCGCGGCAGCAATCCACCACCATCTCGTCGATCTCGACGAGCGTCACCTGCTCCACCGTCTCGTGCCGCAGTGCCTCGCGGACGCAGCCGCCGTCCCCGCCGCCGATGATGAGGACGTTCTCAGGATATGGGTGCGCGCACAGGGGCACGTGCGCGAGCATCTCGTGGTAGACGAACTCATCGCGCTCGGTGGTCTGGATGACCCCGTCCAGGAGAAGGACGCGCCCGAAGTCCTCGGTCTCGACCAGGGCGATCTCCTGAAACGCGCTTTTGGCGGAATAGAGCGTGCGCAGCACCTTCATGGTGAGGCCGGTGCCGGGGCCGTGGTATTCGGTGAACCAGGTCGCAGGCTTCCCGGGAGGGTTCTCGGGCATGAAGGGGGCGCGCGTCAGTTCCAAAGGATGACTCCCGCGAAGGCGGCGCCGGTATCCATCACGACGTGCTCGGCGGCGACGCTCCTGATTTCGCGGATGCTCACGCCGCGGTGCGCCATGCCGGCCTCCGCCATGCGCCGGGCCTCCTCCTCCACCCCCGTGCGGGGGGCGTGGCCGTGATGCTCCATGATGAGGCCGGGGTGCGCCTCGTCCTTAGGCAAGGCGACCGCCACCGCCGCGCTGATGACCTCACCCGGTGAGGTGGAACTCACGGACGCGTAGGCCGCCGGGACCAGCGCGCCAGGCGGCAGCGGGAGCGGCTCCATCTCCTCGCATCCGGGCGGCAGGATGCTGCTCACCCGCACGAGGTTCGTGTCGCCCACACCCGCGCGCAGGAGCGCGGCGTCGAAGGCGTTGAGTTCCGTCACGCCCTCGGCGCTACCGTGCGCCATGAAATACTTCGTCGGCGTCGCAACGATCACTGCTCGCGCCCCTCTCCGTTCCTGAAAGCGAGGGAGGCTTCCCCCTCCCCGTTCGCGGCGAACGGCGCGTCAAGCGGCGCCTCGCGTTCTTCGATGACGCCGCGCGGCACCTCTTTCGTCTCCACGCGGGCGGCTGCGAGATGCTCCGCGAGGCAGCGCACCGCCGCGTCGCAGTCCACCGCGCCGCAGGAGAAATAATCCACCGCCGCGTAGCGGTACTCGGGCCAGGTGTGAACCGCCAGGTGGCTTTCCTCCACCACGACCACCCCGCTCACCCCGTGGGGGCTGAAGGCGTGGAACACGCTCTGCACGATGGTGGCCCCGCTCCGGCGCGCGGCTTCGTTCATCAACGCCTCGATCCGCGCAGGATCGTTCAACGCAGGGGATGCGCAATCATGAAATTCCGCCAGCAGGTGGCGGCCCAGGGAATTCAACGCAACCTTCCTCCAAAGACGGCTCGAACAACCACGCCCGAATCTCGCGGCGTTAAAAACTCGGCGGCGTGGACACCCAAAGGAGTCTCGCGCGCTTCTTGTAGGGGTTCGCCACCCGGTGGTTCCTGTCGGAGGCGAAATAGAACCACTCTCCCCTTTTCGCCTTGGCGCGCCTCTCCCCGTATATGATCTGAACCTTGCCCTCCAGGACGTAGGCGAACTCCTCGCCCGCGTGGGCATCCTCATAAATCGACTCGCCCGATTCCATCGTTACGAGGGCGGGCTCCATGTTGCGGTTCGCCGTTCCGGGCACCATGAGCTCGAAGGCGCTGACTTCCGCGTAGGTCGCAGCAACACGCGAATCCTCCGGGCCGAAGGCGATGCGCCTTTCTTCATGGCCCTGAAAGAAGCGGACGATGTCGGTGTCGAGCGCCTCCAGTATCTCCAGCAGGCTCTCAAGCGAAGGCGAAGTGAGATCGCGCTCGAGCTGGGAGATGAACCCCTTGGTCAGGTTCGAGCGGCCCGCGAGTTCCTCCTGCGTCAGGCCGTGGGAGAGGCGCAGGCCCCGGATGCGCGCGCCCACGCGCAGCATGTTCTCGACCGAGCGGCTCGTGCCGGTCCTGTTCGGCTTGTCCTGGGATTCGTGCGCCACCTTCTCACCCTTTCGAAGTCCGGCCGCTCAGGTGCCCGCGCGAGGCGGCGCGTCTTTGCGTCCGGGGATTCGGCCGCACGATTTCATGTATCGCATGGGGATCGGGCGGTCGTACCGGTTGTTTAGCAAAGAACGATTGCCAAAATATGTTTCCTAAACAACAGGGAGGAAATATATATAGTTTTTGGGCTCCGGTGTCAATAATTCGCATCGCGCGGGATGCTACTTTCTGTCCGGTTGTGATTGGCGGTTTTGCCGTCATTCCGGCGAAAGCCGGAATGACGATCAAAAACAAAGGGACGAAAACCCCTTGAAGGTCGGGCATCCTTCGATACAAACGCTCCTTTCTCAGTCGCGTTTTACCTTCGGCGGCTGCTCAGGGGGAGGAAAACAAAAAAACACCCTCATCCCGAGTAGGCCCGCAAGGGCCGTATCGAGGGACGCCGGGTAACAACCCTTGCCTGAAAACCAACACCCCTACCCCCCCTTGACAGGGATCAAACGCGAGTGAGGAACGAGCGTTTGCATAAGCCATTGACGAGAAACACATCGGCTCGCAAAACCTCCCTCTTCGGTCGGTTTTGACCCTGTCAAGGGGGGGTAGGGGGGGTTGCCTTTACCCTCTCAGGGACTTTTTCATCGGGCTTTCCCCTCGGGAAGCCCGACCCCTCAAGGCGGGAGTGATTTTGCAAACCGAGGCGGAGCGGCAAATTATGAGGGAGTGGTTGCAGGGCGTTCTGCAAGGGAGAGATGGATTGACCCGACCCGATAGGGGGTTTTCTCAACTAACTCTCCAGGAGAGGAATGCGGCGTGCTATCCCGCCTCCCCCCGGGTAATTCGACACCTCGATCAGGTTCCCGTCCGGGTCGCGAAAATAAAAAGAGCGGATCGGCCCCGTCGCGCCGCTCTTGTCACTCGGGCCTTCGATGATCTCCACCCCGCAGCTTTCAACGTGCGTCATCGCTTCGTCCAGATCCGTTTTCGTGATGAGGCACACGTCCTCGGAACCCGGAACGGGCGGGTCGGCCTTGGGCTCGAACTCCGCTCCCGCAAGGTGCAAGTTGATTTTCTGCTCACCGAACCTGAGCGCGCGGCGGCCCCCCTCGAAGGTGATGACCTCCATGCCGAGAACCTCTGCGTAGAACGCGCACGTGCGCTCGACGTCGCGCACGGTGAACACCATGTGGTCGAACCGGTCGATCTCCAAGGGAAGCTCCTGAACAAAGGGGTTGAAGCCAAGTCGCCCAAACGGCGTTTCGCGGATTGATTTTCCGGATTTTCCGGCAATCCCGCTTACGGGGCAACCCCCGGTGACGGCCCTCGCCGCCCTCCCGAGCATGGGGCTGTTGAAAAAGTCCGTATAGAGGGCCACTGCAAGTAGAGGTTTGTAGGGACAGGCCTCCGTGCCTGTCCGATGTCGGGGTGAATACGATGGACGGGTGTGATGGTTTTGCAGTAGGGGCGGTTCGCGAACCGCCCCTACGGGATGATAACGACCAACAAGTCAGGACAGGCACGGAGGCCTGTCCCTACGGTAAACGATTCGATGATCGGGACTCTTTCCCTCCACGGGGGGCTTTTTCAGCAACCCCGAGCATGGGGGGAGGCGCGTTTGATTTCCCCCATGAAATATACGATAAGGTCTTTGCATTTTCGCCCGCAAAACAACGCCATTACCCGCCCGGGGAAAGGGGAGGAGCGTCGATGGGGGAGAGGCCCGCGGCGAACCTGAGCGGCAAAGACCGCCTCATCGTTGCGCTGGACGTGCCGACGCACGCCGAAGCGCTCGGGCTGGTCGAAAAACTCGGGAACGTCTCTTTCTTCAAGGTCGGTCTCGAACTCTTTCTGGCGGGGAACCTGCTCGGGTTCATCCAGGAGCTTCAGGAGAGCCGCGCAGGCCGTGGCGGGGTGTTCGTCGATCTCAAGCTCTCCGGAGACATCGGCAACACGATCGCCGCCTTCATCGAGAGCTGCATGGCCCTGAACGTCAGGTTCGTCACGCTCACCGAGTCCATGCCCTACGTCATGACGACCAGGACCATCGAAACCGCGCTCAAGACCCGAGGCGCTGCGGAGCATCCCAGAATCCTGATGGTGCCGCTGCTTTCGAGCCTGAGCGACGACGACTTGCGAAGCGAAGGAATTACGGGAGTGGATTCAACGCAATACATGCTCGAGCGGGGAGAAAAGCTGCTCGCAGGGGGATGCGACGGTCTGATCGTCTCGGGCGACGCCATCGGGGCCTGCCGCCGGAGGTTCCCGAACGCCGATATCGTAAGCCCCGGCATCCGGCCGGCGTGGGCCGCATCGGACGATCACAAACGAATCACGACGCCGGCGGACGCCATTCGCATGGGTTCGGATTATCTCGTCGTGGGCAGGCCCATCACGAAAAGCGACGACCCGCATCGCGCGGCGAAGGCTATCATCGACGAGATGGACGAAGCGATTGAATCCATGAATTCCGTCGCGGCGGCGGGGTAGGCAACGCCGCTAATTCTCTTCCAAAATACTCATTGCAATTGTGTAGTGTCTCAGTTTGATTTTGGGGGGTAGGCATGCCTCCCTCCCTTCGCTCGCAAAAAAGCTGTTCGCATATCTCGGGCTACCACTGGGAGGGGAACATCAACCCTTTGCGCGGCTATTCGGTTCTCTCCAATAATCTGCGCAGCGCCCTCGCGCTGTCCTCGGTGCGTTCGAGTAAGGCTTCCAATACTTTCGTCTGGTTGTCCAAGACCTTGTCTCTATGTTTTGACGCCTTGTGCATCATGAACAGTCCGCATCCTATCAAGGCGCACTGAAGAATGCCGACTCCGGCGGCAACGAAAATGCTCCACATTTGCAATTGTAACGTCGCGATCTCAAATTCCGTCATTTCACTTTCTCTCTCGCAATTTAAATAAGCGGCGAGAAAAATATCTCTCGACTTAGCGGAAATGTCAAAGCGGAAACTTCATTTTACGAAAATGCGACGAAAATTCCCTTGTCACTTATCCTTCCTTCGCGCCCTTCTGCCCGGCATGGCGGGGTCGGAGGGGCGGCGGTCGTCCATGGATTTTTCATCGGGCACGTTCAGCCGCTCGCCCAGGCGCTCGTTGAGCAACTCCTCGCGGGCGGCGAGCCTCTTCCGGACCTCCGCCTCGAATCCCCGGGAGGTGGGGTGGTAGAACCGCGTCCCCTGAAGCCCTTCGGGCATTCCCTCCATCTCCACGACCGCGTCGTCGAACTCGTGCGCGTGCTTGTAGCCCTCCCCGTAGCCCAGATCGCGCATGAGGCCGGTCGGCGCGTTCCGCAGATGATGCGGGACGGGCGCGGCGTCGCGCTCGCGCACGGCGCGCTCCGCAGCCCCGAAGCCCCGGTAGACCGCATCGCTCTTTGGCGCCTGGGCGAGATAGACCACCGCCTGGGCGATGGCGAGCTTCCCCTCGGGGAGGCCGATGAAGTGAAACGCCCCCTGGGCGGCGGTCGCCACGGCGAGCGCGTTCGGGTCCGCCATGCCGACGTCTTCCGAAGCGAAGCGAACGAGACGCCGCAGGATGTACATGGGGTCCTCACCCCCCTCCAGCATGCGCGCGAGCCAGTAGAGGGCGGCGTCCGGATCGGAAGCGCGCAGGGTCTTGTGAAGGGCGGAGATGAGGTTGTAGTGCTCCTCGCCCGCCTTGTCGTAGAGAAGCGTCTTGCGCTGGGCGGCCTCGCTCACCAGCTTCGAGTTGATGAGGCGTTCTTCGCCGGCCAGGGCCGCGGCGGCTTCGATGATGTTCAGGGCCGAGCGCGCGTCCCCGCTGCTCAAGACTGCGACGCGGCGAAGCGCGTCGTCATCGGCTTCGAGCTTCAAGGCCCCGAGTCCGAGCCTGGCGTCCTCCAGGGCGCGGCGCAGAAGCGCCACGACGTGCTCTTCCTTCAGCCCTTCGAGCACGAAAACGCGCGCGCGCGACAGCAGGGGCGCGATGACCTCGAAGGAGGGGTTTTCCGTCGTGGCGCCTATCAAAGTCAGCGTGCCGTTTTCCACGTGCGGCAGGAGGCCGTCCTGCTGGGCCTTGTTGAAGCGGTGAATCTCGTCGATGAACAGGATCGTGCGCATCTTTCTTCCCCGCATGCGCTTCGCCTCGTCCACGGCGGCGCGCAATTCCTTCACCCCGTGGAGCACCGCGCTCAGCGTGATGAAGTGCGCGTTCGTCCTGTTCGCGATGATGCGCGCGAGCGTCGTCTTGCCCGTGCCGGGCGGCCCCCAGAAGATGAGCGGGCGCAGACTGTCTTCCTCCACGGCGCGCCTCAACACGCGGCCCGGGCCGATCAGGTGATCCTGGCCCAGGACCTCATCGAGCGTCCGGGGCCGCATGCGCTCGGCGAGGGGCGCCCCCGGATCAACCTGGGAGCCTCGCGCTTCGCTGCCGCTATCGCCCTCTTCCGCCTGATCGAACAAGCCTCTCTCCAAAGCGTTCTCCTTTTCCCTGGAAACGCCCCATTGTAGCACCCGTTTTCGAGGTTTTTGAAACGAGTTTTCGTTTTGGGGTGGGGGGATGGAAGTTTTCTTCGTTTACCCGAGAGGAAAGCCGCGTTCGCGCCTTCGGCATCGGTCGGAAGGGATCGCCCGTTTGCGGGCTTACGCTCCCGCGAAGCGGGGCATGACCTCGCGCGCGAGGGTCTCGATGATCTCGTAGCGCTCCTCGAGGCGGAACGGCATGGCCACGATGACCTTCTCGACCCCCATCGCGCGCAGCGTCTCGAAGCGGGCGACGACGTCCCCGGGCGCGCCGACGACGGCGAAGCGGTCGATCATGTAGTCCGTGATGTACCCGGCGTTCTTCGTCGCGTGGCCCACGTCGCTCTCGTCGTAGTTCTCGCGAAAGGCGCGAACGCCCGCGAGGTGCTCCTCGGGCACCGCGTGATAACCCATCCGGAAATTGTGGTTGGCCCGGTTGCAGAGGCGCGGGCGTATCGCCCGGCGAACC